>CAVGNO010000099.1:0-7613 GCA_963630475.1 Blautia faecis
CAGACGGACAGTGTCCAGCGTGGTTGAATACCTCGCATCCGAAGCTGACGCTGGTCAATCATAGTGATTTTATCCCGCATGAGTTTTTACCATTATTCAATGCTAGTGCGATCGAGTTTTTTATTCCGTATATACCGGGATTGTCGGATCATTTCATCTACGCCAATGACGATATGTTCTTTGGTCGTATAATTTCTCCATCTCTTTTTTTTGATCTTGATGGTAATCCGATCGTTAATGTACGCCGATTAGCGAAGGAGAGCTTTGTCAATCATCCCGAGAAGTATGAAGAGCTGTTAAATCCGGAGAGTGCATCGGCGTCACGTTATCGTGATAATATTTTGATAAGTCAGCGCTTTGGCTGTGACAGCAATTACGAATCTGCGCATGTCTTTGACCCATATCGCAAGTCATATATGCTTGAGATGCTCAAGGAACCTGCGTTTCAGGAAGCGATTGAAATAACGAAGCATGCGCGTTTTAGATCAGGGAAGCACTTACAGCGCATTATTTTTTCGTTATATGATGCGCAATTGGGTCGAACGAAATTAGTCGATATTAAACACCGGCGTGAATTGCACAGACTCTTTACGCCATGGCGGTTGCCGATGCTGATTAGCCATGAGCGTGATTTGCAGAAAATTCTCCACGTGCATCCAGAACAATTTTGCTATTATGATGAAGGCGAGCTCTCTGCGGCTGCGTTGAAGAATTTCTTCAGCCTTTATTATCCGGAAAAGTCGTCTTTTGAGAAATAGGGGGAGAGAGTGTGTGTTGTGAATTCTGAAACGAAGCGCATTTTAATCATCAAGCCCAGTAGTCTTGGGGACATCGTCCACACATTTCCGGCGGCGGCATTATTGCGTGCGGCATTACCGGATGCGCAATTGGATTGGGTCGCGAATGACAAGCTAGCGCAGATGGCGGGATTATTTCGTGGATTGCATCGCGTAATTCACTTTCCGCGGCAGCATTTGAGCATTTTCAAACCGGGCGTAATCTGCAATTTTGTGCGTGATTTACAGCAGGATGAATACGATGCTGTAATCGATTTCCAGGGATTGCTGCGCAGTGGGCTGATGGCGCATTTTGCGCGGACAAAATTGCGCATCGGCTTCGAAAAATCGCGCGAGTGTGCAAAATACTTCTATACTCACCGCGTCAGCTACCCGGAGACAATTCATCATGCTGCGGAAAAAAATCTCTATCTAGCCAAGTGCGCATTGGAGATAATGGGCGTCGCGGTGCCAGGTGGTGCTATCGAACCGCAATTGGAAATCCCGCGCCAGTGGAATGACAGTGCCGATGCAGTGCTTGCGCAACACAACATCGCTGCAAATGCGCGCTTATTGGCAGTCGGGTGCTCATCGCGCTGGGAGAGTAAGTCGTGGCCGCCCGCATTCTTTGCCGAGACACTTCAGTTGGTTGCAAAAGAGTCTCCGAATCTGATTATCTGGCTGTTAGGCGGCAGCGATGAGCGCGCGCGCGCAGAAGAAGTCGTGCAGCACGCAAAATTGCCGAATCTCTATAATTTTGCCGGCGAGACGGATTTAGGTGCGCTGACTGCGCTGCTTGCGCGGTCGAATGCGTTGCTAACCAATGACAGCGGGCCGATGCATATCGCGGCTGCGCTAGGCATCCGCTGTGTCGCATGCTTTGGCTCTACATCTGCGGTACTGACGGGGCCTTATGGTCCGGCTGGCCGCCACATTGTCTTGCAATCAAAGTGTCCGCAAGCGCCGTGTTTCAAGCGGATTTGTCCGCAAGGAACGGGGTGTCCGGTTGGTGTGACGCCATCGGATGCGGCGACGGCAGTGATTTCCGCAATCAACGGGAGATGATGCGAAAATGCTTCGGAAGTTTCTCTATTACAGCCTATTGTGTACTGCGCTATTGTTTTTTGCCGCGTTCTTCATCTTCCCCGTATGGCAGATTTTACGCGGCGGAGTAATGAGCAGCAGTGGCGAACTCACGTGGTTTTATTTAGCGGAAGTGTTTCGGAATCCGCTATATCGCGCGGGGCTGCTCAATTCCTTCGGCATTGCTGCGGTGACGACACTGCTTGCGCTATTACTTGCGTTGCCGCTAGCGTGGCTGACTGACCGCTATGAATTCACTGGCAAAGGCGCATTGACCGGGCTGTTATTGCTTCCGATGATCCTAGCGCCATTTGTCGGCGCACTGGGAATGCAATGCATCTTCGGGCGCTACGGCGCGCTCAATGCGCTGCTGCTCAAATTCGGCATTATTTCAGCTGGCTGTGAGCCGGATTGGTTCTCCGGTGGCGTGACTGCGGTCGTGGTATTGGAAGCGCTGCATCTTTTCCCGATTCTCTACTTGAATCTGGTTGCGGCATTCGCAAATGTCGATCCCGCATTACTGGAAGCGGCGGCGGATTACGGCTGTGTGGGTTTCCGGCGTTTTCGGCGCATCGTCCTGCCATTGATTACGCCCGGCATTTTTGCCGGCGGGACACTCGTCTTCATCTGGTCATTTACCGAGCTGGGGACGCCGCTGATGTTTAACTTCGAGCGCGTGACTGCCGTGCAGATCTACTTGGGGATGAATGAAATGGGCTCGAATCCGATGCCGTATGCGCTCGTGACAGTGATGATGTTTTTTGCCGGCGGATGCTATATCCTCGCGAAATGCTGGCTTGGGCGTTCGGCATACGCGATGAGCGCGAAAGCCGGCCGCGCGAGCAGTGCGCTGCGCTTGCATGGCTGGCGTGCTTTTGCCGCAGCAGCGCCATTTCTTGCCGTCGGATTTATCGGAATCCTCCCGCATTTCGGCGTACTCGGCTTGGCGACTGGCAAGAGCTGGTATCAGAGTGTCGTGCCGCATGCAAGCACACTCGCGCATATCGAAGCCGCGTTAGGCCATAACCTCACCGTCCCCAGCATTATCAACAGCTTGCGCTATTCGAGCTTCGCGCTCTTGCTCGCACTCGTCCTCGGCGTATTTATCGCGTGGGTGATTGTGCGTGGACGCGGCCCCGGCCGCTGGTTGCTGGATGGCGCGGCGATGCTTCCGCTTGCAGTGCCCGGCCTCGTCATGGCATTCGGCTATCTGGCGATGACGCGCAAAGGCAGCTTCTTCGCATTCCTCAATCCGATTGACAACCCGACTGTGCTGCTGGTAATCTCCTACGCAATTCGCCGTCTGCCGTATATCGTGCGATCGGCAGTAGCGGGGCTTGAGCAAACTTCGGTGTCGTTTGAAGAAGCGGCGGCCAGCTTGGGTGCGCGGCCGCTCACGACATTCCGGCGCATCACGATGCCGTTGATTGCGGCAAATCTCCTGGCCGGCGCAATCCTCACATTCAGCTTCTCAATGCTCGAAGTGTCGGATTCGCTTATCCTCGCGCAGAAAGCCGCATATTTCCCGATTACAAAAGCGATTTATGAGCTGTCGATGCTACTTGGACAAGGCCCCGCGATTGCTGCTGCGCTCGGGCTCTGGACGATGGTATTCCTGGGAGTATCCTTCTTGATGGCGGCGCTGATTCTCGGGAAGAAACTCGGCGCGGTATTCCGCGGATAACCCGGCTATGCATCATCGGCTGATATTTGAACCGCTGTTGCCGCCGGGCTGGCTGCTGTTATGGATCGTGCTGTGCGTCACCGTCGCACTCTGGAGCTGGCGACGTCAGCGCGGGCGCATCCTGCCGCGGCGGCGCCATTTGCTGCTAGCGCTTGAGTGCATTGCGGCGATGCTGTTCACGCTGTATGTGAGCCGCCCAACAATCGAGAGCAGCAGTGATGATACATCGGCATATCGTGTGCTCATCCTCGTCGATGCGTCGGAATCAATGTATCAACGCGATGATACGCAAGACCGCGGAACGCGCTGGAGCCACGCTGCTCATGCCGCACAACGGCTTGCACGCGAGCTGGGTGCAAATTGCGAACTGCGACGTTTCGGTGGCAACGCATTGCCATTTGTCTCCTGGTCGGCAGAAGCAAAGACAGAAGAGCTGTCGGCATTAAGCGGTGGCACCGCAATTGGCGCATCGCTCGAATACGCATTAGCGCAATCCGCGTTGCCGGGAAAATTGCCAACCGGCGCAATTGTGCTGATTTCAGACGGCCATTGCGTCGGCGAAAATGACAGCGCGGCTATTGATGCAGCACGCCGCGCGCGCGATAGTCACATTCCCATTTCGACGCTTTGCATTGGCACACAAGAGCTACCCGCGTGCATCGAAATAACGCCAGAGAAACGCAATATCACTCTTTCGGATGGCGAAGCAGGACAAATTGCTGCGACACTTCACAATGGCTTCCCAGATGCGCAAACGATTACCGCACAGCTGTCAGACGGCGAAAAAGTGCTGGATTCACGCACTATCGTCGTTGCAGCCAATAGCGATGAGCAACTCGTATTTACAGTGCCGAGCGCCGAGAAGCCGGGGGATCGCATTCTCACGCTCGATGCACACAATGCGACAGCTGCGGCTCAACCGCAATATATCCGCGTCAAGGATTTGTATCCCGAAGAAAAACGCATTCTCTACATGGGCATGGCGTCTTCCTGGCAATGGCGTTTTCTGCGGCAGAGTGCGCATGCGATCGCGAAGCTGAAAATCAGCGCGATAATCCGCCTCCCCATCCCGGATGATGAATACAACGCATTGCCGGCAGATTTCCGTCCACAACACCGCTTCTGGAGCAGCGGATTGGATGCGCCGGCGGACGCGTGGCCGCAGAATGCCGCCGCATTGAGTCCATTTGATGCCGTCATTGTGGAATGCGAAGCCGCTGCAACAATGCCGCAGGAATGCCAGGAAGCACTCACAGCATTCGTCAATGCCGGCGGGAGTATCTTATTTACGGGTGATGCATCGCAATTGCCTGATGCGCTCAAAACGCTTTGTCCAGGACGCAAATTTGCTCATGCCACGGCAACTGGACGCGAAAATATGCTAGCCGACAGCACGATGCTCTTTAATGACGTGTCGCTTTATACGATGCTCACGCAGCAGCCGATGCTACCGCGCGGCACGCAATATATCCGCTGCATAGAACAGGATTTGCTTGCACGAAGTGTGCTCGCAACCCAGGATGGCGACGCGCTTTTGCTGATTCGCGGCGCTGGCGGCAGTGGCCGCACTGCGTGGTTCGGCCTCCCCGAATCCTGGCAATGGAAACTGTCGAATGATGCGGCGCGCAGCACGCAGCGCTATGATGAATTTTGGAAATGTATGCTCGAATGGCTCAGTTCGGAACGCATCCGCCTCCTTGAAGCAATTATTCCGACAGCGCCATGTATTAGTGACGCGCCGATCGTGCTCTCCGCGCGCGTGCTTAAAGATGATTTCTCGCATGCCGAAAATGCCAAAGTGCGCGCATGCCTCACCGCTCCCGATGGCGCAACACAATTTGTCCAGCTGTATGCCAATGCCGACGACGAAAGCGCATACTCGGCGACGACGCATTTGCAGCAGCCCGGTGTGTGGAATGTGAAGATTGAAGCGACGCCAATGCCGAATGCACCGCAGCGCAGCGTCGCCGGAAATATTATTGTGACACACGATCAACGCGAGACAACCGAGACGAATGCCAATCCCGCACTCCTTGCCGACATCGCGCGCATCAGCAACGGCGCAACGATCGCCGAACACGACGCCGCTTCGCAAATCAATATCACCGATGATGTGCCAAAAATAAAAAGCCGAAAATATCCATTCGAACACGCGCTGACAATCATCGCTCTCGCGCTGCTGCTGACCGCTATCTGGCGAAAGACGCAGTGATGCCGAACCGCGATGTCGTTTGCCGACGTGTAGGGCCGCGGCTTGTCCCCGAACAACATTTCCCGAAGCTTGCGCTTCGGGCACAGAACAAGTGGCGCGTGCGAAAAGACAGCACCATCCATGCATGGCCGGTAGCGTGTCCCCGGCCCTACACGCGATATCGGACCGCGCTGGGATTTTGTGCGCATTTTGATGTATGATTCCCGTGGATTTTTGTGGCGGGGAACGTGTTATGTCGGAGGTCCACGAAACACCACGAAAACCAAGAAATTAACCACCTCAAAAAACACGCCTGTAGGGAAGGGGCTTGTCCCCTTCCTGGCGTTGGCAACCAAAGACACAGCGGCCTCCACACCAGCCCAGCCATCTGCAATCCGACGTCCACACACACAACACGTGATGTCGGACCGCGACGTCTGTGATTCACCGTGGTGAGGCAAGGGGCAAGCCCTTGCCCTACAGGCCTGGATTTTGTGCGCATTTTGATGTATGATTCCTGTGGATTTTTGTGACGGGAAACGTGTTATGTCGGACCGCGACGTCGTCATTTGCCCACGTGCAGGGACGCGGCGTGTCCCCGAACAACATTTCCCGAAGCTTGCGCTTCGGGTACAGAACAAGGAGGCCGGGGCTTGTACCCGACCATACACGCACACGGACGCTAACGGAGGATAACGGAAATCCGTTGAATTCCATTACAATCCGTTGAATTCCGTTGTAACAACCACGTTCTGCGCAACTGTGGTTATATCGCCCCCGGCGTACGGTCGTGTTACACAATTGAAGTGGCAATCACTCTCCATAAGTCATTTCCAAGCCGTGCGATATAGCCATTATCGGTCATTCGCTTGACCAGCTTCTGTACAGCGGATGTATTGATTCCCAGATCCGCAGTCAGTTGTGCGTAGGTAATTTCTGGATCATTGCGCATCAGCCGGAAGATGCGCGGGACGTTTTTGCTTCTTGCGGAGATGATTTCGCCGTCATACCACCAGATGTCTTCTTCCTTACGGGTCACGAAGTCGATGTCTGCTTGTATCTCGCATTGCACAAGGTTCTTGAAGTATTTCAAGAATTGTCCTATCTGTTTGAGCGTTGCGTGAGCGCCGACAGAAGGAATTGATCCAACCATAAGATCTGTTTTATGCAGTGCATCCAGATATTCTTCCTTCTTGCGGCTGCGCACTACAATCATCGGCCAGCCATGTCGTGAGAGAATGTAGTTCACCATCAGACGTGCGATTCGGCCATTGCCATCCTCGAACGGGTGGATGCGTATATAACGGTAGTGGAACAGCGCAGCCAATTCCACAGGAGTGAGAATACTCTTCTGTTCTTCCTCGTTATACCAATCCACCAGGTCGGTCATCAGCGCAGGCGTTTCTTCTGGCGACGCGTATTCGAAACGCTCGCCATAACGCGTAATCACGCTGTTAGGCCGCGTCTTATATTGTCCGGCATGAATCGTATAGCTTGATTGTACGCCGTTGGGCAAAGTGCGGTATTGGATATAATCTTCACGCAATAATGTATGGTGAAGAGTGCGAATGAAATTCTGCGTCAGATGCCCCTGATTGTTGCTGGCTTCCTCCTGCATCATCTTCACTGATACTGCGCTGGCCTTCATTTCATTGAAATCTTTCAAATGGCCTTCGCCACTCACTTCCCCAAAAAGCAACAGCAGCTCGGTTTGCCCATACGTCAGTGTATTGCCTTCCAAATGGTTGCTGTTGTAATTGTATTCCACAGTGAAGCGCATGCTTAACATTCGCTGCTCATTCTCTGACAGCGGTTGCAACGCCAGCCATTTGCCATACGTCTCGTCTAATGTCATAGTGCACCCCATGTTTTTCACTGT
>CAVGNO010000100.1:0-2078 GCA_963630475.1 Blautia faecis
CCTCAAAGATGTCGGCGTCGAATTTTCCAAAGCCAATGGCGGTCATGACGGATCCAGCATTGTGCCTGATCACCAGACGAACGCGAATATCTCCAACTTCTTCAGCAATCTTGGCGTTATTCAAGCGGATAATGCAGCAGGCGCAGGCGGCATTGCTATCAGCGGAATTTTAGGCAACCGCAGCTACGACATGCTGATTTCGGCGATTCAGAACAAAACCAGCACAGTCACACTCTCCGCACCGCGCGTCACGGTCCTCAACAACCGTACCGCGCGTATCCGCAAAGGCGACAAGTACTTATATTTCAAGGAGTACACATTACAGACAGTTGATAATGGCGACCAGGGCAAAGACCGCGTTCTCGTGCCCAAAGGCACACCGACGGAGCTGCCAATCGGAATCACATTCGACGCCAAAGTCAGCATTGGCAATGACGCGCAGACCATCCTGCTCGGTTTGAAACCGGAAATCATCACATTCCTGGCATGGGAAAGTTATACTGCAGTTTCCGAAGAAACGAAGGATAAAGTCACAACGACTTATGACACATCAGTGCGTGTCCCCCGCACTAACGAACAAGGCATTGCGACATCGGTTGCAATCAAAAGCGGCGAAACGGTAATTCTTGGCGGAATGGTCGAGAACTCGAAAGTCAAGACAGTCAAGAAAGTACCGTTCTTGGGTGACATTCCATATCTCGGCGCACTCTTCCGCCATACGACCGTCACCGAAACGCCGACTTGCTTGCTGATCTTCGTCACTGCGACTATTATCAACGAAAATGGCGAGTATGTCCGCTATGTCCCAGCGCCGACAATTACCGCAGAAGACCTGATTCCGCTTAAACCGCTCTCCGAATCAAGCGACAGCGCTACCAAGAGCGCGCCGCAGGAAAATAAATAGATCCGCATTCGCCAAATGGGCGTCTCAAGATACAATAAATATGCCATCGGCCTGGATTGCGGCGAAGAAGCGCTCAAAGCGGTGATTATTGCCAAAGACGGCGATAAGATGCGCTTGCGGCATGTCTGCTACCTCTCGCGTACGCACGAGGGACTACTGGATGTCAGCGAATTGGCCGGCGCGCTGCGCGAAGCCGGCAATGTCGTCCCCGCATTGCGGAAATATCCGGTCGTCTGCGGAATTGACGGCGACCAAGTCAATGCAATTGTCAGCTATTTTCCCGCAGTGCACCAGCAATCCAAGCTGGCCAAAATGGTCGAGTACCAGATTTCGGAATTGTGCGGCTTAAGCGGCGAAGAATTCTGCCATGACTTCCAGCCATTTGAGGATGCATCTTCATCCGAAACGCCGGTATTGATGGCAGTCTGCAAAAGCACGGTTGTCAATGAACGCCTCACATTCTGCCAAGGTGCAAATCTCCGTTGCGAGCAGCTCACTTCCAATGGATTAGCGTTGCTCAATGCATTCGCGGCATTACATCCCGATGAAGCGCGTATCCCCAACGAGTTACACGGCATAATCGAGCTTGGCGCGACACATACGATCTTTGGCATCTATGGCAATGACCGCGTGCATCTGCTCACTTCCTGGCCGCATACGGACAGCCCAGCTACGCTCGCACGCAATATCACATCCGCAATTGCGCACTGGCACGAAAGCCTCAACGGCGCAAATGCACGCTCTCTGCAAGTCAAGCGCCTCTGGATCTCCGGTGGCGGCGCACTCAACGACGGCATTGACGAGGAATTATCACAGCTCACTGCATTGCCAGTCACGATCTTCGGCGTGCCAAGCGATCTGTGCCCAGCGGATAATCCTGCGCCGCGTCACAATGGCGTCTGCCCGTCGCTGACAATCGCATACGGTCTTGCGCTACAGGGGCTCAACCGCAGTGTCATCAAGCTCTCGCTTGCGCCAGAAATCGTGACTTGGCAGCTTCAGCGGCGGCAAAATTTTGCATATCTGTTACTCTCTGCGGTCATTTTCTTTGGCGCGCTCTTTTTCGGCAATGCGATTTATTCGATGCACATGAAGCGCGCAATCCAGGGCCTGACCATCCAGGAGCAGAAGCTCGACACATGTCTTCGCCTCTATCCTAAAATTGCGGAATCAT
>CAVGNO010000100.1:2088-7609 GCA_963630475.1 Blautia faecis
ATCCAGTGGCGCTGGGCGCAACAGCCGCGATTGGTGCATCTATCTTGCAGACGAATTTTCGTTCGCTAAAGATAATATGCGTGACACTAAAAAAGCGAGTGACAAAACAAACAGCTCTGGCGATGCAAACAGTAAAGCCGTTGCACAGTCCAGCCGCACACAGAATGGCACGCCGCCAATGCTTTCCATCACGCCAATGCCCATGGCGACAAAAGCTACCACGTCTGGAAATAACGCAACCGCGACAGTAGCATCGTCTTCAAGCGCGGCATCATCTTCCTCCGCAGTTTCCGTGACGCCGCCAGCAGTTCCTACGGCTGCAGCCACTGACAGCATCCCTGTACTCAAACGCGAGCAATTGCCCACGATCACAGCAGTCGATAGCATTCCGCATCTCAAAGCGATGTATATCGGCGGCCTCATTCCCAATGACGAATCCTCGCGATACATCCCACTGAAGGAGTTACAGGAACGACTGAATTCTTCCAGCGCGTTCTCGGGAGTCGATGATTACACCGATTACCTCAGCCAGGATTTCGTGCTTCAATATGTAACGCCATGGGAGCAATTTCTCACGAAACACCAGGAAAAACTGCAGCTCAAATGCACATTCTATTTCCTGCAACTGCCTTTTAGTACGACTTTGATTTCCAATTGATTTCGAGTTCTCTGCGTTCACTCTCAACAATCAAGTAATTTCACACAGTTATGGCAATTAATGTTGCTACCGTTGGCCTCGGAGGCCGAGGCTATTTCATGACCGAGCTCATCGCAAAAATGCCGGATGTCAATATCATGGCAGTCTGCGATGTCTATCCAGATCGCGTCAAGAAAGCCCAGGATTGCATTGTCAAGTGCGGGAAGAAGGAGCCGCTAGGATTTACTGACTACCACCGCATTTTTGATCTCAAGAAGGAAGGCCTGCAGGCACTCTTCATCTTTACGTCCTGGCAGACGCATATTCCGATCGCGCTTCAGTCGCTTGAACATGGACTGTACACCGCAAGTGAAGTCGGCGGTGCCACTTCGCTACAGGAATGCTGGGATCTCGTGCGGACACGCGAGCGTTGCGGCGTGCCGTTCATGCTGCTGGAAAACTGCTGCTATGGCGAAGAAGAGATGATGGTGCTTCGCATGGTGCGCGAAGGACTCTTCGGCGAACTCGTCCACGCAGAAGGCGGATACTGCCACGCACTCGCAAGCGAAATCTGCATGGGTGAGGAAAACCGCCACTACCGCTTGCACAACTTCCAGCACCGCAATGGCGAGCTCTATCCGACCCATGAAATCGGCCCAATCTCCAAATGGCTCGGAATCAACCGCGGAAACCGATTCATCTCACTGTGCTCCATGGCTTCTAAACAAGCCGGGTTGCAGGAGTGGTCACGCATCCATCGCGGCGAACAGGATAAATTAGCGAAATACCGCTTCGCTGAAGGCGACGTCGTCACCACAATGATCAAATGCGCAGGCGGCGAAACTGTCACACTCACTCACGACTGCTCGCTCTACCGCCCATACAGCCGCCGCAATATGCTGCAAGGCACGAAGGGCATCTGGATGGAAGACAAACACAGCGTCGCAATCGACGGCGTCACAAAAGTCGAATCAATCTGGGATCCCGCATGCTGGGAAGACATCTTCAAATTCCGTGACACATACGGCCATCTCCTCTGGAAGAAATACCGCGAAGGCGAGTTGCGCGGCGGCCATGGCGGAATGGACTACCTCGTCCTGCGCGGATTCCTCGAAGCAGTCCGCGACAACACGGAAACGCCAATCGATGTCTATGACTCCGTCGCGTGGATGGCGATCACGCCGCTTTCGGAAGAATCAGTCGCGATGGGTGGGCACCCCGTGCCCTTCCCTGATTTTACGTGCGGCAAGTGGCTCACCGAACGCCCATACGTCAAAGGCACTTACTGCCTCGAAGAAGACGCACCGATTAATGTTGAGATGCTGTAACCGGCGCATTGTCCTCGATTGAATAAATTCTTCGCCATCTTTGCGGCTGTCAGCACAATTGCCGGATTAGTCTTCGGCATCTACCGCACGGTTCGCCCAAAGACGCATCCGGCAGCACAAGAGACTCCTGCACCGGCACATCCGGTGCAGGACGACTTATATCGCATGGATGACGAAGCGGATGGCGAGCTTGGCTACACCGAAGCGCCTCAAACCACAGTCACGCCAGAGCCATCCACACCAGAGGAGAGCGCCGAAACGCCCGAACAAGAAGAGCCGTTGCTTAATGAAGCACAGCTACTTGAGCAAGCCGCAAAATTAAGCGACGCGCCATTATGGGCGCAGTGGTTGCTTCAAAGTACGCCGTGCCGCCGTATCCTGCGCGCAATGGACGATATTGTCCAGGGGCAGCGGCCACTCGAAGCCCTGGATTTTCTTGCGCCCTCACAGCCTTTTTCCGCACAGCCCACTACCGGCGGAAGCTATATCATCAGCGCGAATGCAATCGCGCGCTTTCAGCCGGCAATCGATATTATTGCAGCGCTTCCACATCAACAGCTTGCGCAGTTATATCTCAAAGCCGAGCCGTTACTGCAGGAAGAGTACCGCAAGCTTGGCTCACGCGAAGATGTCCGATCGCTCCTGCGTGCTTTTTGCGCGACAGTTCTGGCAATCCCGGAATTTGATTGCGATCCCGATTTAATCCGCGTCACTGACACGCTTTATCGTTATAAGGAGCCGGAGTTCGAGCGTCTCACAGATGGACAGAAGCTGCTTGTCCGCACTGGCTATAAAAATTGCGCAAAACTTCGCGCGCTATGCCAAGCGCTGGCCGATGAATTGAAGCTGATGCAGTGAGAGCGCTTTATGCGGTCTACGACGCCGCATATATATTAACTGCTCGTACGCATTCTCCTGATTCCGCGAAATCAGGTTCTCCTTATAAACACACCGGTTATGAATAACAGATTAATATTTTTTGATACTACGCTCCGTGACGGCGAGCAAGTACCGGGGTGCCAACTCAACACCGTGGAAAAGATTCAGCTGGCAAAAGCGCTGGAATCGCTAGGTGTCGATGTAATTGAAGCCGGCTTCCCCGTCTCCAGCCCCGGTGATTTCAACTCCGTGCAGGAAATTTCCAAAGCTGTGACATGGCCGGTTATATGCGCACTCACACGCGCAATCGAAAACGACATCGATGTCGCCGCAGATGCACTTAAATACGCAAAGCACAAGCGCATCCATACCGGCATCGGCACGTCGGATTATCATATTAAATACAAATTCAATGCGACACGCGAGGAAATCATCGAACGCGCGGCAGCGGCAGTGAAATACGCGCGCAAATTCGTCGAGGATGTCGAATTCTACGCAGAGGATGCGGGACGCACCGAGAATGAATACCTCGCACGCGTCATCGAAGCCGCAATCCAAGCTGGCGCGACAGTCGTCAATATCCCGGATACCACCGGATACTGCCTGCCCGACGAATTCGGCGCAAAAATCAAATACCTCTGCGACCATGTCAAGGGCATCGAAAATGTCACAATCTCCACCCATTGCCACAACGACCTCGGCATGGCAACAGCTAATACGCTGGCCGGTGTCCTCAACGGCGCACGTCAAGTCGAAGTGACGATAAACGGCGTGGGCGAACGCGCTGGCAATACCGCGCTGGAAGAAATTGCGATGATTATCAAGTGCCGCAAGGACATCCCGCTCGAATTCAACATCAACACGACTAAAATCTGCGAATTGAGCCGGATGGTCTCCAGCTTGATGTATATGCCGATTCAGCCCAACAAAGCAATTGTCGGGCGCAACGCATTCACCCACTCATCCGGCATTCATCAGGACGGCATCCTCAAAAATGCATCGACTTACGAAATCATCGACCCGAAAGACATCGGTATTGATGAAAATTCGCTCGTGCTCACTGCGCGTAGCGGCCGCGCTGCAATCAAGCACCGCCTCCAAAGCCTCTCGGTCGAATTGGAGCCGGAAAAGCTCGACAGCGTCTATCAGGCATTCCTCAAACTGGCAGACAGCAAGAAGGACATCTCGGATGACGATTTGCTCATTCTCGCCGGCGCGCACCGCAATACCAACAAGCGCATAAAAATCGACTATCTGCAAGTCACGTCCGGCGTCGGCTTGCGCTCCGTCGCCAGTATCGGCATCAATATTGCGGGCGAGCATTTTGAAGCCGCTTCCACTGGCAATGGCCCAGTTGATGCCGCAATCCGTGCGCTCAAACGCATTATCAACCGCCCAATGACTCTGCGTGAATTCACCGTGCAGTCCATCAGCAAAGGCAGTGACGACGTCGGCAAAGTCCATATTCAGCTGGAACACAATGGCGGAATCTACTATGGTTTTGGCGCGCATACCGACATCATCGCGGCATCTGTCGAAGCATACGTCGACTGCATCAATAAATTCCGGGATTAACCATTAATCGGCATAAGCTATTTTTCACCAATGAACACAGAGTATATCCCACCAGATCTCGGAGAACTCCGGCATATTCCCGACAGTTCGGACAGCATTCCCGACCAAGCGGCTCTGGATGCACAGCAGCAGCTTTTGCTCAATGTGCTCTCCGACGCGAATATCCATGCCGATATCACCGGAATCACAGTCGGCTTCCAAGCAATACGCTACGAACTCAAAACCGACGCGCTCATCGACACTCTCGCTGAAATCGCGCCGCGTATCGATGCCGCGTTGCTCAAGGATGACTCTGCGTCGCATGTACGCATGCTCCTGCCCATTCCCGGCCGCGACTGCATCGGCATCGAAGTGCCGCGCGAAAATTTCAGCAATCTCTCCTGCTGCACTCTCTTCGCAAGCGAACAATGGCAAAAGACGACTGCACAATTGCCAATCCTCATCGGCGCATCTTTAGACCGCCAAAGTGTGATTGCCGATTTGGCGACTGGCCAGAATATCCTCATCGGCGGCGATAAATATCTGAATAATCCATCGTCAATGCAATGCCAATGCGTGCGCCAGATCATCGCATCGCTGTTGCTCAAGACGACGCCGTCTCAACTGCGGCTGCTGCTGGCAGACTGCGCAACTGACACACCCGTTCTCGATGATTTCAAGGAACTGCCCCATCTGGATGCGCCGCTGTGCAATAACAACGCACAAACACGATTGATGCTCAAGTGGTGCTGTGGCGAAATCCGCCGCCGCCAGCAGCTATTTGCCGAAGCAAAGACACGCACACTCGCCGAATACAATGCCGCACACGAAGATGCACAACTGCCGCATATCGTCTTCATCATCGCGGATTTGACTACGATCCTCCTCGGACGCGGCCGTAGCGAAACAATCGAGACAATTAGCCGGTTGCTCAATTGCGGCGCAGTCGGCCTCCACATTATCGCGGCAACCCAAAGCGCTTCGGATGATGTCCTCACCAGCGAAGTGCAAGCGCTCTTCCCATGGCGCATTGTCCGCTATTGCGCAGACGCGACAACATCGCAGCTCTTCATCGACGCCGAGGATGCGACCGCGCTGAATCCCAATAACTGCGGCGACGTGC
>CAVGNO010000101.1:0-5491 GCA_963630475.1 Blautia faecis
CATCTCTTCCTGGTCATCGAGGTTAAGATTCTGGAGTTGAGAGATTGGATTATTATCCTGATTCATGCGTCCTCCTTGCGCTCATTAGTCTATGAAGTTATCGTTCAGCCGGAGCATCGACTGCAAATGGGAAGATTCCGAGATCCTCGTGGAGGCGCGCTTCTACCGGCATATCCATGGAATCCCACCATCCACGGCGGGCGAAATGATAGCCGAGTGCGCCAATCATCGCTGCGTTGTCAGTGCAGTACTTCGGCGGAGTGAGAATCAACTGCCGTCCTTGTTTTTTGCATGCGTCATCAAGATGTGCGCGCAGATAGCTATTGCATGCGACACCGCCGCAGAGGCACAGCAGTTTCGCGCCGTAGAATTGCGCCGCATCGAGTGCTTTGCTTACAAGCACATCCATGACCGCAGCTTGATAGCTGGCGACGGCGTCTGCCAGCTCGCTATCCGAGAGTTTCTTATCCTTAACCGCATAGAGCAGCGCAGTCTTGACGCCGGAGAAGCTGAAATCGAAGCGGTGTTCGGGTTTCATCGCTTTTCCGCCGCCACCGCATAATCCGTGTGGAAAATTGTACTTATGCGCATCACCGGTTTTGGCAATGCGGTCAATGACCGGGCCGCCGGGATAGCCGAGATTGAGAATCTTTGCGGCTTTGTCCAGCGCTTCGCCGGCCGCATCATCAAGTGTCGAACCAATGATTTTTGCGCGGCCATCTGCGGGGATGATTACCAATGCGGTATGGCCACCAGAGACGACGACGCCCAGGATGGGATAATTCTCACGGCATGCGATTAATTCCGGATGGTCAATGAATGCGCCGTAGATATGTCCCATGAAATGGTTGATGCCGATGATATTGAGTCCTGCAGCGCTGGCCAGTCCCTTGGCGAATGCATTGCCGACGAGCAGTGCGGGAATCAGTCCGGGATGGCTTGTCACAGCGACGCCATCCAGTTGAGCCGGCGTGACTGCGGCCTCGCGCAATGCCGTGGAGATGACCGGCATCACATTTTTGAGGTGCTCGCGCGCTGCCAGTTCAGGAATCACACCGCCATAAGCCGAATGCAATTTTATCTGGCTACTTATTACGCTGGACAAGACTTCATGGCCGTCGCGCACAACCGCGGCGGCAGTCTCATCACAGCTACTTTCAATTCCCAGGATTAACATGGAGATTATCCCTTAAAGCTTTTTCCCTTGACTCCACAGAATCAGGTTTCATACAGCCGTTCTATCGTATCAAAATCGTCATTGCTACGGAAGAAGACTGTACAAATTCTCACGATCTTGAAGCTATCGCATTCCAATTTCAGAATCGCTTGCAGAGTCTGGAGCGTATTGAGGAATCCGATTTTTTCATTACCATTATCAATATATGCCACCAGATACGCATTTTCGCAAGCGGGATTCAATTCGCGCACAGGAATCTTCGGCACTTGAGCGGCAGACGCAACAGGCGCTGTCGTGCTTTTCGCACGCCGACCAGAAGCAGAGGCAGATGACGGCGTCCAGGCTTTTTTCGCATTAGTGCGATTAGCCGACGGCAGGGGCACTGTCGGGGCAGCAAACGGCCATGCCGCGCCGCCAAGCAACGCAGTAATCTGGTCTTCGCACTGCTTGATACGCAAAAATTCCGCTTCGCGTCGAGTCAGCAGGTCGATTATTCGGATTTCATCTGAAACCCGCATTCTGATTAATTCTGATTAGAATTACGGGATGCCGCGCTCTTTTTAGCGGCAGAAGCGCTCTCGCCCGCTGGTGTGGCATGGGATGCCGGTGCAGCGTGTGGCGTTGTTGTCGGCGCGCTCTCTTCTGCGGGCGCTGGAGTCTCCGTATGCGTCGCTGATGGGGCAGGACGGCTTGCAACAGGCGCACTCACTGCAGCAAATGGCGCGACTGGCATTGGCGGTGGTGGGAAGACGAATTCATCCGGCGCACCAATCACTTCATCAATCTGCTTTTCCAGCGCAGCGATACGCTCATAAGCAGCTGCGCGTTCCGCCAAAAGCGCGTCAATCTTCCGCCGCGCTTCCAACGCCGCTTCGATGGTAGCGACATCGGCACGCATGACGATTTCCACCATGCTCAATGGTGGTTTTACTGCCGGTTTCTTGATTACCATGAATTTTATCTCCTAGAGTAAGGTAAATTGTAAAAGAAAATCTTATTCTGCCAGTGTTTTGACGCTAGGCAGTGTCGCATTGCGCAAGCGTTCCCGCGCCGCGTCTGAAATTTGTGAGCAATCGATGTGGCGGTAGACCAGATGGCTGAGTGTTTCTTCCGGCGCTTTTTGAATCAATGCGGAGAGCAGCGGTTCGCGTATCGCGTGCGGATTAGCCAGCAGCAATTTGCACACATACGAGTTGCCGATTGTCAAAAGCTGATTGCGCGTCTCCTCAAGATGATCGGAGGGATTGAGCGCCAGTGTCTGCAACAATTCGTGGTCGCTGGAAGACGCGCGGCCCAGCAATTCCAGCGCGATAGAGTCAGACAACGTGGGTGATGCAGCCAATTTGATGCGTACCGCGTTAGAGCAATCGCCGTCATTCCAAAGTGCTACAATCAGCGCGTCACTCAAGTCTTCGCGCGATGCAATTGCGAGCTTCACTTGTTCATCGCCATCAGCCGCAAATGCGATCAGTTGATCGTCATCGAGTTTCTGATTTTGCAATAGCCGCAATCGCACGCTGTCGAAACGGCTTTTGCAGAGCATCTGCACAATTGGCGGCGGCAAGTCATTACGGCTGGCAAGCGCGAGCTGCCCGAGCTCTTCATCGAATTCCGCCCAGATGCGCATGCATGCCGGCGAGAGATGCTGCACACACAATGTACATGCATGTACTAGCGTATCGCAATCATCGCCCAATCCAATCTGAAATTCTTCATCGAGTTTTTTATTATCCAGCAATGCAAGACGCACAAAAGAGATATTGTCCTTTGACAATTTGAGCTGGATATTGGGCGGAATTACCGGATTATGCGCAAGTGCAAGCCGCACATCAATCGAGCTGTCATTGACGAGCTGTGCGGCAATGACTGGCGTGAGCTTGCGGCTTTGCGCGGCATACAAGCGGATTGCGGCGTCTTCGCTGGCAGCGATTCGGGGCAGCATCAGCACATTCTGCGCGAGATTTTGCACGACTGCGGGACGACCGCGCTGAAGCAGCGTATTCAATATGCTGCTTGGCGTATTGGGCATCGCGGCCAGGAATTCATCGACACCGGGCTCATCCAGCGCACTAGCAGCCAGTTCGCGCAGCAAGCGCATCTCCACACCATTGCGCATGAACAGCTTGATCGCGCTATCCACACCGACGTGAATACGTTCTAGTATATCCTCCTTGGTCAATTCAAAAACTCTCCGTCACAGAACATTACAGATAATTTCATCTAAAGCATACGACTCCCAGACTGATGATGCCCACTGCAAAACACCAATAGCAGAAGAGCCAGAATTTCCCCGCGATACGAATGATCGAAAGGAATTTCAGCGCAAAGTATCCGACGACTCCTGCGACGATTGCCGCGCAGAGCAAGCTGAACGGATTTCCGCACTTCGTCAGCTCGTCAAAATGCCGTGCTTTGAGCAGTACTGCTCCGCCGACAACCGGCAATGACATCAGGAAGGAGAAATCGAATGCGGATTTGCTGTCGATTTTCAGCCAACGCGCTGCGCAGTATGTACTGCCCGAGCGGCTGATGCCGGGTAATAACGCGACTGCTTGCGCTGCGCCGATGAGCAATGCATGCCACCAGCACGGCTTTTGCTCTTTCAGAGTCGTCGGCGCTTTACGCAATGTCAAGAGCATCACGCCTGTAACAAGTAGCAACGCGGCGACGACTGCGGGATACTCGAATACGCGTTCGACTGCGTCATGCGCAAAAAGATAGAGCAGTCCTGCAGGGATGCAGGAGAGAACAATTGCAAGCGAGTATTGCCACGCGGCTTTATCGCGCTTGAGCAATCCTGTAGTCAGCTCAATCAACCGTTTGCGATAGAAGACTATTACTGCGATAAGTGTTCCAAGATGGAGCAGTATCTCCAGGAGCGGTCCCCCGGCAGTTTCGTCAATGCCAAACGCACAGCGCAGAAGTGAGAGATGACCACTGCTGGAAACCGGCAAAAATTCAGTCAATCCCTGGATTAAGCCGAGAAATTGTAATTTAAGGAATTCAGCCATCTTCGCACCTGCGCTGTATCACATTTATGCTTCTTCAACCAGCACTTTATGGAGTGTGATTTGCGCTTTCTGGAAATCTCGACGGTCAATGATAAACTGCATATTGACCTGACGCGGCGACTGCACCATTGCAAGCGTGTTGATTCCGGCGTCATACAGCGCTTTTGCAGCTTTGGCCAGGAAACCGGGAATCTTCATGTTCGTACCGATGACCGCGACCATCGCGACTTCTGCAGTAGAGACAGTCGCCTGCGGCAAGCGCTGCTTAATTGATTCGACACAGCGCTCAATCGGCATCTTCTTGCCCGGCACAAAATGCGTAATCGTATTCGCATTCGTCGTCTTTGTGACATAGCTGATTTTGTAATCGACGAAGCTTTGCAGCAGATGGTGGTCATAGCCTGGCTTGGAGACCATCTCCGGATCGACGACTTCGATTGCAACGATGTCATTACGGCCGCAAATCATTTCGACGCGCGGTTCGGGCGAGATGTAATCGCAGCTGATCAGCGTGCCGGGATTTTCCGGATCAAATGCATTCTTGACGCGGATTGGAATACCACACTGCTCCATGTCTTTGGATGCTTTGGCGTGAATCGCTTCCATATCGAGATCGGAGAGCTGGTCGGCAATATCAAAATTGGTGTTGCCGATGATTTTCACTTTATCTGCGCCAATCAGCTTCGGATCGCCAGTGCAGAGATGATACTCCTTGTGGATGATTCCCTCGCGCGCATTGGTCAGCACTGCAATCTTGCTGAATGTGATTTCGCTGTAACCGCGGTCAAAGCGCGTCATAATGCCTTCGTCATATTTGACATAGCCAGTGACAATCGGCATCACCGTGCTGAAATCGATGTCATCGAATGCAGTGTGAATCGCTTCATCGAAAGTCGGGATATGCTCTTTGCGCCAGCCGGTTAAATCGACAAATTTGGCATTCACGCCATTGCGTTGCAGAATCAGCGTCGAGTTAAATGCGCTCTGCGCTTCGCCGACTGCGCTGAGTAGCTCGCGCGTCTGCGGCAAATATGTGTGGAAATCGAAATGACCGAATGAGCGCAGACGTGTCAAGTCATGCAGGCATTCGTGAATGCCATCAATACGCTCATTGACAAATGAGTCTGCAGCATCCTGATCGAGGCCAAAGCTGACAAAGGAGTGGTTATACTCCAGCATGCGCTTGCGCACTGTATCCAGCGCTTGCTCCCACGTCGGGTCGTCCATCGCAAAACGGCCATACACGCCGGGCGTGCCGTTCTTCTTATCCTCCAGCAGCAAATTAGTTATACCACCATAAGCC
>CAVGNO010000101.1:5501-7586 GCA_963630475.1 Blautia faecis
TGGTGATACAATGTGTAAAAAACAGGAAAACTTAAAAATTGGTCGTAATTGCGCTTAATGTATCATATCGGCGCAATTTCGTACGTAGCCACACGCCACTGAAAAGCCGCAGCACACGCGCTATCATACTTCAGAAAAAATCAGTCAAGTCGTGATGAGCAGAATCTATGCGGATGCGAACAAAGAAGCTTACATTATGCCGTTTACGAAAATGACACGAAAACTGATGTCAAATTTGAACTTTTCCGGATGGTATGGTTATGATGTTGAAGAATTATGGCGGGCAGCTGGCCCTCATTCTCTGTTCTTTTATCTGGGGAACGGCATTCGTTGCGCAGAGTACAGGGATGGATCATCTCGGTCCTGCGTCATTTAATGCCGCGAGAAATTTTCTTGGAACACTTGCATTAATGCCATGCATTATGTTCCTCGACGGAATTATATCGCACCGCAAGCCGTCATTGTGGGGCGGCAATAATACGCAGAAATCACGCATGATGTTGCTTTTGGGCGGCATACTCTGCGGAGTCGTGCTAGCCGCAGCTTCGCTGACTCAACAATTTGGCATCAAGTATACGACAGTCGCCAAGAGCGGATTTATCACGACGCTTTACATCATCCTTGTGCCGTTTTTCGGCTATTTTGTCGGGCGCAAAGCGGGCATCGTCAATTGGGTCTGCGCAGTGATTGCAATGGTCGGAATGTATTTGCTGTGTTGCGCTGGCGAGTCTCAAGTGACACGCGGCGATCTGTTTGTACTGCTTTGCGCTGCGCTTTTTGCCTGCCACATCCTAGTTGTCGACCGCTTTGCACCATTTGTCGATTGTGTCCGCATGTCTTGCATACAATTTTTTGTCGCGGGAACCGTTTCTACTATTGTCGCATTGGCATTAGGCGAGGAGACGACATTGGCGGGATTGCGGAGCGCGGCTTTCTCAATCTTCTACTGTGGCGTACTCTCTAGCGGGGTCGCATTCACACTCCAGATTGTCGGTCAGAAATTTGTCAATCCCTGTGTTGCGTCATTGCTGATGTGCATGGAGTCGGTGTTTGCTTCTGTCTCGGGATGGTTGATTCTGCATCAGACGCTGGCATTTACAGAGCTCTGCGGTTGCATAATAATCCTAGCGGCAGTCATTATCGCGCAGTTACCCCAGCGCAAATGAAAAGTGCCAATTGCAGTGGCGAATTTGTAAGAGGTGATTATCTTATCAAATACGCCTGTCGTAGATATGTAAATGCGATGCAGTCAATGTTTGGGCGTAGATGACAGCATCACGGATTCAGTGTATTTGATCTAACTTCAAAAGGGCTACAACGATTTAGGGTACTGAAATGGGCAATCCGAAACTTTTTATCCTCTCTGAGCAGATGCGTGGCGCATCTTTCTCGCTGACAATGGACAAGTATACAATCGGACGTTCAGACAGCTGCGATATATGTATCTCTGACCCGACTGTAAGTGGCCATCATTGCACATTGACGAAACAGGAAGATGAGTCGTATCTGATCAATGACGAAAATTCGACCAACGGCACGCGCGTCAATAACCAGCCGTTGATTCCCGGAGAAGGACAAATCCTGCATAATGGCGACATTCTGCAGTGCGGTGGCATCGAGATTCTCTATGATGACATTGAGGGCGAGCGAGTCGAAAGCCGCACGATTTCGGTCATCAATCTGGAGGACACCGGCACTGCAGAGCTTAACAAGACCGCGATGAAGAATCTAGGTGACAAGCTGTCGGTTCGCCGTTCGAGTGCGTTACGCGATAACAGCAAGCACAACATGATTCTCAATGTGATTATCGGCGTAGCGATATTTCTTGTAGTCGTTTACTTGCTATACGTTCTGCTGAAGTAGAGCGTTCTTCTTCACTTACTGGGAGTGCCGGCGCATCGTTGTAGCTGTCGCTCCCGTTCATGATTTTCAGGATAGTGGGCAACACAGCTATTTTCTTTGCGAAAGCATATTCGAGTTTTTCTATGGCTTCAAAAGACACCAACGACAAAGAGACGACAAAGAATAACAAGGAACGGCCGGAGGGAAATCCCCCGCCGGGACTGCCGCGTCCGCCACGTCATC
>CAVGNO010000102.1:0-2200 GCA_963630475.1 Blautia faecis
ATTCTGACAGACCGCGCAGAATTGACGCGCAGCACAGCAAAGTGCTTACTTTTTTACGCAAAGAGCATCCCGATGCGATAAAAATCGGGGTGCAATATCTAAACAGAAATTCCAATAAATGATAGACGACAACGATCAGCAGTTTGGCGGGAGACAGAATCGCGGCAGAAGCAAAGCCCCCGCAGTCTGGCTTCCCGATGATGCGCAACCGGATGCGTATGAAATCGATTTGAACAAGAATAATCCGGTAGCACGCAAGCAACGCTTAATTGTATTCGGAGGCTCCTTCGATCCAGTCCATAACGGCCATATTGCTTTAGCCCAGCATGTCCTTGAGCATGGTCTCGGCGATGAAGTACTCTTTATTCCGGCCGCGCATTCACCGCTGAAGGATGATGTCCCGCACGCAGATGGCGCGCACCGCATCGCGATGCTTCAGTTGGCCATTGAAGACGCGCTTGCGCAGAAAAAGAGCTACAAGCGCCAAGAGCGTTGCGCTACCGAAATGGTGCAGAAGCGCGACGCAGTGACTGGCGAGCTTGTCACCAATATCCATACTGGTGAAAAAGTGATGGTGGAGAGCATTCCGACTATTGAAGTCGAGCGCGACTATCAATTCAGCGTCTCGGACATTGAATTGCAGCGCGAGGGCAAAAGTTACACTATCGACACGTTGAATCTGCTCAAGAAAGGCTATCGCGATTACGACATTGCATTCATGGTCGGCAGCGATTGCATCGATGAAATTTCACATTGGCATCGCTATGGCGAGCTGCTGCAGCAATTCACGATAATCGTCTATCCGCGTCCCAACTCGGCATACTGCCCACGCAATTCTGCGGAACGCGAGAAAATCTACAAGCAGCTCTGCGAGACAATCGGCGCGCATTTTGCAGGAAAGATCGTCAATGCGATGCTGTCTCCGGACGAGTATCCGGAACTGGATGTCTCCTCTACTGAATTGCGCCAAGCAGTTGTGGCCGGAGGCGACCTCTCGGCATATCTTCCCCCTTCCGTCTGGCAGTACATCCAGACAAACAACCTATACACAACCCTTTAAGTTTTCACATGGCAGATACACAAGACAACAACCCGATCATCGACGCGGATTCACTGGAGCTGGCAAAGCTCTGCGTGCAAGTCTGCGACGACACTAAAGCGAAGGACATCCTCCTCTTTGATGTCCGCGAAAAGACCATCGTAGCCGACTACTACATTGTCTGCAGTGGCACATCGATGCCGCATATCCGTGCGATTGCCGAGCATATCCGCAAAGCGATGGCGGAAAAGGGCTTGCAACCGCGCGGACTGGATGGGCAGCCGGAGAGCCGCTGGATGGTTCTTGACTATGGTCTGATCCTCGTTCACATCCTCGAACCCGAGATGCGTAATTTTTACGCATTAGAGGAACTCTGGGATGAAGCGCGCATCATAGAACGCAAGTAATGCGCGCACAAGTTATACGTAATTCCATTCATCCGGCAGATTGCTGCCGGTTACTCCAACACTAACAACGGAGGTATACATAATGAAAGTGATAGTCATCATGGCCGGTGGCACCGGCGAGCGTTTCTGGCCGATGTCCCGTGCTGACCATCCCAAACAGCTGCTCACTCTGACCTCCAGCGGCCAATCACTCCTGGCAGAAGCCGTCGAGCGCAGTAAGCAAGTCGTTGATTCTCCGGAAAATATCTTCATCGCGACCAGCCGCCCGCTGAAGGACGCTATCATCGCCGCGAATCTGGGCATTCCCGCAGAGAACATCCTCGCCGAGCCATCCAAGCGCAATACCGCAGGTTGCTTGATCTACGCATCCGCTTCCATCTTGGCGCGCCATCGCAACTTGGGACCGGAGGAAGTCACCATGGGTATCCTCACGGCTGACCACCGCATCCCCGACACCATCCCCTTTGTCAATGCAGCCAAAGCCGCATTGGACGCCGCTGAAAACAACGACGTGCTGGTCACTATCGGCATCCAGCCCGTACGCCCGGAAACCGGCTACGGTTATATTGAAGTCGATCCCGACAGCCAGGTGATCAACGCAGATGAGAAGCATCCGCTCTATAAAGCGAGTTGCTTCCACGAAAAGCCATCCGCAGAGAAAGCGGCTCAATTTATTGCGACAGGCCATACATACTGGAATTCCGGCATGTTCTTCTGGCGTCTCTCGACATTCCAGAATGAATTCGGTCGTGCC
>CAVGNO010000102.1:2210-6923 GCA_963630475.1 Blautia faecis
GAAACTCTTGAAGACGTCACTGACGCCATCATGGCAAATGACGAGCGCCGGGCCGAAGCCATCTTCAAGGCAATGCCGAATATCTCCATCGATTACGCGCTGATGGAAAAATCCAGCAGCATCGCAGTAATCCCCGGCAATTTCCTCTGGGAAGACCTCGGATGCTGGACTGCATTGGAACGCACATTCCCGCAAGACGGCAACCACAATGTCAGCTATGGCGATCCGGTCATGATCGACTGCTCCGGCAGCATCATCTATAACGCACCCGGCGAAAAGAAGATAGCAGTAGCCGCAGTCGGCCTCAAGGATATGCTGGTCGTCGTAAATGAAGACGCAGTACTGATCATTCCGAAATCAATGGCACAGGATGTGCGCAAAGTCACGGTTGCATTGCGTGACCGCGGCGCAACTCAAGTGTAACCGCCTAGGACTAATCTGACATCATTGGCGGCATCCGCAATTCTGTAGCTGGCTGCCGCCGATGATACGGCGCTTTGAAATATTTAACAAGGGGGAATGATATGGATTTTACTGCTTTAACCAAAGAGCGTTATTCAGCGCGCAAATTTACAGAGCAACCGCTTACCTCCGGCGAAATAGACGCTATATTGGAAGTGGCCGCAGACGCACCGACTGCATGCAACAAACAGCCGCAGCGCATCTACTTGATCAAATCCCAACCGATGCTGGACGCGGTTGCGACATGTACGCGTTGCACATTCGGCGCACCAGTGCTCTTTGTCGTGTGTTTTGACAAGGATATCTGCTGGAAGCGCGAATTTGACGGGCAGGAATACGGCACGGTTGATGCGACAATTGTTCTGACTCAAATGATGTTGAAGGTAACCGAGCTGGGATTGGGTTCAACATTTGTCGGATGGTTTGATCCAGCAAAACTGCGCAAAGTATTGAATCTGCCTGCCAATCTCATCCCAGTTGGAATTTTGCCGGTTGGCCACCCTGCTCCGGGTGCAGGCCCGGCACCTGCTCATACCGACCGCCGTGGAGCAGCGGCGATTACCACAGAATTATAGAGGAGAAATAATCTATGGCAATCATTACAATCGCACGTGAATTAGGTAGCTGGACATCCGAAACAGCTCTCAAGCTCAATGAAGCGCTTGGCGGTTTGCTCCTCGACAAGGAAAAGGTCGAAAGCGCACTTCTGGCCAAGGGCCTCACCGACCAAGTCATCCAGCGCTATGACGAGCGCAAACCCGGATTCTTCTCGTCTTTTTCCTCCGACCAGGACATCTACTTGATTTTCCTCAAGACCATGATGCTGGAAGCGGCGGAACAAAATGACACCACTGTAATTGTCGGCCGTGGCGGCAATATCATCATGAGACGCCTGCCGAATTGCTTGCGTGTCAGATTGATTGCACCGGAAAAGACTCGCATGCGCAATATCATGGAAGAATTCCAGTGCTCGGAAAATGTCGCGCTCAAGATGATCAAGGCCAGCGACAGCAACCGCGCGGGTTTCTGCCAATTCCACTTCAATGCAAAATGGAGCGGCGCGGTCAATTATGACATCGTACTCAACACCGAAAAGCTGGGTTGCGATGGCATAGTCGACACCATCAAGAACACGGTTGCGCATCACATCACACCGGAACGCGAACGCGCAGGTGCGGAGATGCTGAAGAACCTGCTGCTTGCGCAACGCGTTGTCAGCCATATCATCATCGACCGGAAGCTCTCGCTGGCATTCCTGGAAGCGACTGCGACTGCCGATGGTCATATCACACTGCTGGGCGCGACTTCTTCGCCTGCGACCGCCGGTCTAGCCAATGACGCGGCAGCCGAAGTCGAAGGCGTCACCAAAGTCATCAACAAGATTCAAGTGGCAGTCGAATTAGCCCACATACACATGTAATCACCAATCAGACGGAGCGTATCAGGCCTGCAGTGAAGGCGATGCGCTCCGTC
Organism: Blautia faecis; assembly: GCA_963630475.1. Lineage (GTDB taxonomy): Bacteria > Verrucomicrobiota > Lentisphaeria > Oligosphaerales > Oligosphaeraceae > CAKUJM01. Next base: position 4,146 of record CAVGNO010000102.1, read on the forward strand.
GTACTGTTTTATCTCCCAGATGGATTTTCTCGGTCTCAAAGGCAAACATATTATTCTCACTGGCATTGCAAACAAACGCAGCATTGCCGCATCGGTTGCCACTATTTTACGCGAAGCCGGCGCCGACATCCTCTATGTCTTCAAGGATGCCGCAGTGCGGGATAAAAACCGCGCGCTAATCGGCGAAGACGCCAATACCGCGATCTGCGATGTCGCATGCGAAGATGACATGCCGAAGCTATTGGAAGCCGCGTGCAACTGGGCGCCGGAGATTGACGGCCTCGTTCATTCTATTGCATTTGCAAACTACTCCGAAGGCATGAAGCCGTTTCACGACACGCTGAAATGCGATTTTCTCCAAGCGATGGACATCTCGTGTTTCTCGCTTACGAATCTCTGCCATCATCTGCAATCGCGTTTCAGCAAGCTCGCGTCAATTGTCACAATGTCGATTTCGACGACACGCATGGCATCGACCAGCTACGGTTACATGGGTCCCGTCAAAGCCGCGCTTGATTCCAGCGTCGTATTTCTCGCCAAGTCGCTCACATCATGCGTCTCGCCATACATCCGCGTCAATGCAGTCGGCGCAAGTCCACTCAAGACTAGTGCATCTGCGGGCATTCCCGGCTATGTCGACTCATATCTCTATGCGGAGAAAGCGACATTGCGTCATCAAGCATTGCAGACGCAGGAAGCCGCAAATATTGTTGCATTTTTACTAAGCCAGCGCTCCAGCGGCATTAATGCGCAGACTATCATCGCGGATGCCGGAATGAGCTGCAATTACTTTGATGAATCGCTGATTCATCCGGAACGCACGTAGGCTGATGAAAAGCGGAAAATTCGCAAAATTTCTTAAATATTTCAAGCGGACAATTCTTTGTGCGCTTGTCTTATTTATTCTTGCGGATTGCTGGCTGATATTTGTTGGATGGCCGCGTTTTACGCGACACCTTCTAGCCAAGCGCATTACGCCGGCCAACGGCACTTGCAAGATCGGCTGGATGCGCGGCGGATTGCTCACCGGAATTGAACTAGAAGACATCACATTCACCAGCGAGACCGAGCTTGGGCATCTGCGCGTCGTGCTGCCATCTGTCAATATCAATTTCCGCCGCACAGCGCTGTTTTCATGCAATATCGTCCCCGACAATATCCGTGTCAGCAAAGCGAGCGCGGCATTACTCCAGGGCAGCAGCGTAATTGCCGACAGTGCAGTCAAGCCAAAGCTGTTCTGCTATGACGGCGAATCGCATTGGACTCTCTCCGCCAATGACACACTCAAGGGGCGCATCAGCTTCAAGTTTCATGGCGTCACCATTAATGGCGAAGCCAATTTTACCAATTGCACAGGCTATGATACGCTTGTCCAGTTCTTCAGCGCTTACGGCAGCCACTTTGCAGTGGGCGAAAGTGACAGCGCAGAAGTATTGCAGCGCGCCGTTGATGAATTCGATTTATTCTCGCTCGGCAATAGCGACATCCGGATTCATCTCGACATCGGCGGCAATCTCCGCCACGAAGACTCGTTGCATATCAATGGGCAATTCGAAGCGACCAACGCAATCATCAACAACATCCTTGTTCCCAAATTGCGCAATACGCTCAGCTATGCACGTCAGAAGCTGGAGTTGCATCAGTTGCTGCTACTCTCTTCGCAGCAAGTCGTGCATACTAACGTCCTCATCGATCTCAAAGAGCAGACCATCTGCGGCGACATCAAGGGTAGCGCAAAACCCGATAGTATCATTACGCTCAATGCACTGCCGACTCCGTTATTGCGCGACGAAGTCATCTTTGACACGCCTTTGGAGTTTAACGGTCAGCTGCCGCCGTCACCATTGTTCTCCCCTGCGCAATGGCAGCCAGTCATCAACTTCAACTGCAATCAGATTTCCATTCACCGCATTCCACTATATAACAGCGCTGGAACGCTGAAATATCATGATGGGAAGCTAACACTGGAATCCCTGCATCTGAACCTCGATTATCTCGGGCGCGAGAATCTGCAGATCAATGCCGAATACGACATCGCCCACAAACTTATCAGCGGCAGTATCTCCGGCGCATGCAATGTCCGCCACATGCTGGGCAAATTCTATTCGCTGCGCCACAGCGTACTGTCGCTCGAAGAACAGCGCGAGCACTTCCAGGCCACATTAGCGCCATCACCAATTGACGACTGGCGAAAATTTCGCGCGGAAGCGCAAATCAGCCGTCCAAAGCTTGTGTACGAAAACATCGCACTGCATGACTTGTCCACACATCTGACTTTATCAGACGGCAAGATCGCCATCTCCGAACTCACGGCAAATATTGGCGAAAATTCGCGTTACGCAATCCATGCGAGTCTGCAATTTCCATTGGATGAACTCCTCGCGCATCGTGCCGATCTGAAATTGCCAGTGCAATGCAATATCCAATGCAGCAATGACACATCAGCGCCGGTCGAACTGCTGAAAGCCGAGGGCACAATTGCACTCAACATCCCCCAAGGATCCATTGCACTCGAACACACGACAGGACAAGTCATTCCAACGCCATTCGCCGACTTCCTTGTGCAATTCATCAATACCAACGATGCCGATATCAACGAAATCATCCAGTGGTCACAAGGCGATTCGCCAGTCAAATTTGAGATGAGCATGCCACAATGGGAATGGAATGGCAATGCCGACTGGGCAGTCACTGGCGAATTCTCATTCAAAGACTGCGAATTCATGACAGTGCCACTGCAATACGGCGCAGCCAAAGTCGAAGTGAATGCAAAAACGC
>CAVGNO010000102.1:6959-7458 GCA_963630475.1 Blautia faecis
TACGAGCCATTTGAGATTAATATCAGCAATATCGTTTATCAGGGCGATCCCGAATTGCTAGAGCCATTCGTCTATGAGCCTGAAGCACAGGAAATCTATCAGCAAATCTGGGAAAATGCCAGTTGGGACGAAAACAGCCGGCCTAAAATTACAGTCGAGTCGCTGGAATACCGCGATTTGCCCGGAAGCCGATGGCTCTTTGCGCTGAATGGCAATTTTGCCGCAACAAATGCCAGATACCGCGAAATGACTCTCCCGCAAGTCAGTTGCGATGTCGATTTGCTCCTGCCAAATGACGGCTTGCGCTTGGACTCAATCAAAGTCACGACATCTGAAGACAAATCGCTGAACGCAAGCGCAATTCTGAATTTCACTCACGGCATCTCCGGCGAATTCAAAGCAGATTTCCCCGAAGGCAATCTCGATTTATTGCTCATCCTGCGCAATTCAGCGCCAAAGTTGGCCGACTCTATAAAAGAGCGCACACTCGCAGAAGACA
>CAVGNO010000103.1:0-1224 GCA_963630475.1 Blautia faecis
GGATTTTTGCGTCACCAGACGCATCGCGTTGAAGCGTTCCGTCGGTATCCGCGATACGCCAAGAAAACCACCAGATTAACGACCTCAAAATTCCATGTGTAGGGCCGAGGCTTGTCCTCGGCCTGGCGTGGGTTCGCGACCGGCGTGGGTTTGCTTGCCAACAGGCGTGGGATCCAGACCAATTGACGATTTCGCGATCCGACGTAACGCATTCACGGCCTTGCCATTTTCCCGCAATGCGCGATGTCGGACCGCGATGTCAAATTTCGTGCTTTTCGTGCTTTTCGTGGACAAAAATATTTCCCGCAACACGCGATGTCGTCGTTTGCCGACGCCAAGCTGGGAAGCCGTCGTATCGTCGGATACCCACGCCAGGCAAGGGACAAGCCCTTGCCCTACTGGCCTGGATTTTGTGCGCATTTGGGTGTGTGGTTGCCGTGGATTTTTGCGACAGGGAACACGTGATATCGGACCGCGACGTCATCGATTCACCGGAGAGCAAAACTTCATTTCAATGAAATGCATGGAATCCGTATTACATTACGCCGTTCACAAACTTCCAATTCGCATTAGTATCCAAGCGCTGTAGCATAAGCATGCAAAATGTAACCGAAAAAATCGAACAATATGTCGTTGAGATTATCAACGGTCAGCGCCGTACTGGCTTTGCGCGATATTTTCGTTATTTTCTGTTTGGATTAAGCCGTCTTTACCGCAATGCAGTGCAATTCCGCCTCAGCCTCTATAATTCGGGGTTGTTGCGGCAGCATGTCTTCGGATGCTTCGTTGTCAGTGTCGGCAATCTGACGACTGGCGGCACCGGCAAGACGCCGGTTGTCGAATTATTAGCGCGCACATTGCTTTCGCGCGGCAAGCATGTCGCAGTGCTCTCACGCGGCTACCGCAGCAAGCCGCCGCCGTTGAGCAGCCGTCTCAAGGGGTTGTTTTCCGGCAATCCGGAAGTCGTTCCACCGCGTGTAGTCTCGGACGGCACACGCGTACTCATCGACTCTGGCGTTGCGGGCGATGAGCCATACATGCTAGCGCGCAATCTTGTCGGCACACCGGAACATCCCGGTGCAATGGTCGTCGTCGATAAAGACCGTTTCAAATGCGGCGTCTATGCGACTACGCGCGGTGCGGACACATTGATTTTAGACGACGGCTTTCAGTATTTGCGTTTACGGCCCTGGACGAATATTTTGCTCGTCGATTCGACATGTC
>CAVGNO010000103.1:1234-6472 GCA_963630475.1 Blautia faecis
TACCCACGAGATGCTGCCTTGTGGAATGCTACGCGAGCCGATCAAGAATATGCGGCGTGCGGACTATATCTTCCTGACCAAATCTGACGGACGTGAATCATTAAGCCATCTGCGCGCATTCATCAAGCGGCATAATCCTCAAGCCGAAATCATCGAGTGCAACCACGTGCCGAAATATCTCGAGGAGGTCAATACCGGCGCAAAATTGCCGCTAAGCGCGCTCAAAGACGCGAAAGTCGCGTCGCTTTCCGCAATTGCGGTGCCGCAGAGTTTCAACAACTACCTGACTGTGCACGGCGCAGAAATTGTCCTCAAGAAGCATTATGCGGACCACCATCGGTATAGCCGGGACGAATTACTTTCCTTCGGCGAGGATGCCAAGAAAGCCGGAGCGCAATTCATCATGACGACCGAGAAGGATGCGGTGCGGCTTCCGCCATTACCGCGTTCATTCATGCCGACATATTTTTTGCGCGTCGAAATCGAGATACTCGATGGCGAGGAGGCATTCAAGCGCTGCATCTCCCAAATCTGTCTCGGATAAAAGTTTGGTTAGAATAAATTTTCAATGAGACAAAATCAAGTTGCAAGGCTACATTATCCCAAATTCGATACTTTCAAGCGGATGAGTACAGTCGTTTATCTTCGCGACGCATCACATCACGGTATTCATTTTGCTTTTTCACTAGGAATATAGGGCTCTTCATCGATCATGAAATCCGCATTCTGGCTGTCGTTAATAATTGTTTTCCTGTCTGCCACTGCAATATTTGCTCAATTGAGAAATGATGATGCGGCCAAAACATGCGAAGGACGCGTCAATGAAGTCGTGAAGTTGCTTGCGGCAGCGGCAGATCAGCAAGGCGTCTCCGCATCGACGTCAAATTTAATTTCCGCGATTCGCGATGACTTTATCAAACTGGACGCGGGCTTGCAGAATCAGTGCCGCGAGCCGCTAATTGGCGAAGCCGATTCGGAGCGCGCGGCGTTACAGGAGCTCGAAGAAGAGATTGAGCGGCAGTATCCGCACTATACCGCACAGCAGCTCAAGGAGAAAGCCGCAGAGAAGTTGCCGATGTATAAAAAAGGTGACTATGTAAAAATCCGTTATAAGAAGGGCAAGAACAAGTCGGTTGAAATCAGGGGGACGTTCACGCGCACGCAAAATGGCAATATCGTCCTGGATAACCGAACAAGAATCAAACTGAATGACCTCGATGATATTGCAGAGAACGAAGGGATGTTCGGCGAGAGAGCGAAATTTGACGACAAGCTCAATGCGTCATATCGCCGTCAGTGGATTCATGAATACGAAGCCAAAGCATCTGCGGGACGGAAAAATTTTGAATCCGAGAACCGGGAAAAATATCTCGAAGAGCGTATTGCAAAAGATCAGATCACGAATATAAAAAATGGCTACACTTACTGGCATGACCAGTGGTACAATATCGACGAGTTGCTGCGGGAAAATGCCCAGAGTTTTATCAGCAAGCTTGAGAATGAGCGCGAACGCATGCATCAGCGGCAAGTCGCTATCCGGACAGCATCGATTGAAGCGCAATTGTCATTAGGCAGCAGCATTAACGCGATTACGCCACATAATAGTTTCCCGTCAGTCGCGCAAATTCTCAAAGGCGAAGCAGTATTGCCGAGTGAACAAGCGCGGCTGGACGCACTTGCACAGCAGCAGCGCGAAGAGCAGCTGCTTGAGGAGCGCGAAAAAGAGGAAGCGCGGCTGAAGGAAGAACGCGCAAAGCGCGATGCCGAGCGTGCGCGCAAAGCCGCAGCCGAAAAGGACGCACAGCAAATTGTCCTCAAGAAGAAGCCGGATTATGTCCTCTATGGCTTGACGGCATTTGCGCTCATCGGCATTATCGCGGGAGCGGGCTGGTGGTACTATCGCCGCCGTGCAGAAGAGCGCAACCTCGCAGTCGAAAGATTCTTTGCCAACAAGGGCAAGCTCCAGCAGGAATTCTGGGCGGCAGCGGATGCCGATCCCGACCATTTCAAATATGTCGCATACTTATTTGACAATGAAGAGGACGCACGTGATGCACTGCTGAAGCTCTCCTTTATCTCGATGAACAACGTCGGCGAGTTGCAATGCCGCCGCAATGACATTGAATTCGGCACATACGAGCACCAGGGGCGCGCAGTCGCATTCATTGGCGGCACTGAGCTCAATTACGCGCGCTGGCGCGAAGCATCGATGACGTGGCCGGAATTGCCATCCGCGAACTACTTCCGCCAGAGCACCGAGCCGGTCGTCAAGCTCGAGTTGCCGAATATTGTCGAATCCGGCGGCGAGATTGAAAATCTCGGTTCTGAAGATGTCCGCCTCGATACTGGTGAGATTAACCGCGTCTTCAGATTCAAGACTTCGACACGCGAGAAGGCGATCGAATTCCTCAATAAATTCAATATTGATGAAGAGGGTATTATGGTCCAGATCACGACTGACGAAGGCGAATTCGGCAAGGATATCAATGGCATCTTTGAAAATCAAGCATAACGCCGGAATCGCCGCATGAAGACGAATTCCCCTGATGATTCCGCAAATGCGTCGCTCGGAAAACGCTTAAGGAAATTCCGCGCGGCGCTGAATCTGCGCCAGACCGAGATGGCGGATCACCTCGATGTCTCCGTCAGCCTCTATACAAAAATCGAATCAGACGGGATTACGCCATCACGCCGGACGCTTGCGCGGATTGCGGAAAAGCTGGATACGACAGTAGATTATCTGCTGACTGGCAATAAGGCGCAAAAGAATGCAAATAACCGCGCGATTCCTTCCAGTAAATATCGGCAGATGACGGTGAAGGAAGAATTGCGGCGCATGGACGACGATACGATGCGGACGATTGTAAAGCTATTGTTGAATCCGCAGCTCAATACATTGGCAAAAAATGTCGCGCGCCAACTCGATATCTCTATTAACCACGCACGCGCGATGATCATCCATACGATTATGCTGGATCCGACTGGCAAATTGCCGGAATCCATCGGCAATGGCGATCCCACATAACGCACATCACGCGTTACGATTCGGGAATCTTGAGTACATCCATTGGCAGTGATGGCGGCGGAAGCAGTGATGGCAGATCGTAATTTGCGCTGGCTTCTTTTTGCCGATTGTGCTGATATGTCGTATAGCACCATCCGGCCAGCAATGCAAGCAAAAGCAATATAGTGATAACGCCGATGATAGTCGCGGAAACGCGGCGGCCCGAACGATTGATTTCGGCGTCGCGATAATTGAATTTCTCTGCGTCAGCATCGTCATTGCGATGATATTCTTCGTATGCGCGGTTAAATTGCTCGAGCACATCATCCGGCAATTCGTCATAGATATTGCAGAGTTGCTCGATGATGCTGCCGACCATCAGCCGATTGAGATCGATTTGCGACACATCACCGGCTTCCAGCACTTCGAGCAATCCTGGCGTAATGCGGCATTTTACGCTTACGTCACGCCGGCTGAAGTTATGCTTGAGGCGCATATTCTCCAGCAGCACGCCAAAATTGGCAACGTCGGGCGTCAGGACAACTGCGCTGTCACAGCTATCCGCACTTGCGGTCGCATCGCTATGCTCAAAATCAAGATTTTCGCTAACAGCTGCCATCTATCCTCAACTCTGCTGTTCGTCGCTATTTTCACTCGTACTTGGCATTTCAGAATTTTCCGCAACTTCCGTCTCGTCTGCGCCACTATCGGAATCACCACCGTATCCGGGGAAATTCGACCAGTAGATTTCACGTTTGCCCGAACGCTCATCCAGTAGCGGGCCGATATATCCGGCATCCTCGAGCTCTTCGACTAGCCGTTTACTCCGACCATAGCCAATGCGCAATGCCATCTGGAAGAACGAAATTGTCGGCGCTTTCTTCGGATGACATAACATTGCGTTGAGTGCTTGGCTAGTCAAGTCGTTGCCGCTGTCGCTATCCGCACTGCCGCCGCCATTGCCGTATTTCCCGGCATTCTTGCTCATTTCCTCTTCATTATCGCGTGCTTGCAATGCCGCTTCGACATCGCCGTCGAAGACTTGCATTGCTTGCGCAGCGCAGATGCGACAGACCGTCTCGATTTCGCTATTAGTGACAAAGCCGCATTGCAGACGCTGTGTTGTCGATTTGCCCTTATAAAGCATATCGCCTTTGTCCATTAGCGATTCTGCGCCCGGCTCATCGAGGATGATGCGGGAGTTCGTGACATCCTTCACACCCAGCGCAATGCGAATCGGCAAATTCGCTTTAATCAACCCCGTCACGACATCCTTATCCGGGCGCTGTGTCGAGAGCAGCAAGTGGATGCCGGCGGCGCGCGCTTTCTGCGCAAGCATTTGAATTGCGGGCTCGACTTCCTTTTTCGCGCAAATCATGATATCGGCCAGCTCATCGATGATGATTACAATGAATGGCAGCTTCTCCGGGAATGGATTGCCATCCATATCCACGGGCGTCTCATTCGGATTCTTACGGCGGTGGTTGAATTCATAGAGGTTCTTGCAATTCACCATCGCAAGCACTTGGCAGCGCCGGTTCATCTCATTGACCGCCCAGCGCAGTACTAGCCCGACTTTCTGCGGATCATTGATGACCGGCGTAAGCAAATGCGGAATATGCTTGTAGATATTGAATTCCATGAATTTCGGATCGACTAGAATCATCCGCAGTTCTTCCGGCGCAAACCGCAGTAGCATCGACTGAATCATCAGGTTGATGCAAACAGATTTACCCATGCCAGTGGCACCGGCGACCAGCAAGTGCGGCGCATCCGCTAGATCCATAATCACGCGCTCACCCGTAATATTCTTGCCTAGCATCAGCGGCAACTGCTTCTTTGTGCATTGCCACTCCTTGCTGGAGAAGAGCTCATTTGCAGTGACAATCTGACGATGCGTATTAGGCACTTCGATGCCCGCACAGCGCTTCCCGGGAATATTCGGAATGATGCGGACTTTCTGACCTTCGCGCAGCATCAAATTCATCGTCAGATTTGTCGCTAATGAATTGAGCTTGTTTACCATCACGCCCGGTCCAAGCGAAATTTCAAAAAGCGTAATCTGCGGTCCGGGAATGACATTGCACACTTCGGCGTCGAATTCAAATTGATCGAAGACATCCTGGATAATCCGACGATTATTCTCTATCTCCTCATGCGAAGTGATGTCGGCATCCGCTTGCGGCGGAGCAAAAATGCCGATGGGATTCGGCAATAGATACTCATCGCTTTCC
>CAVGNO010000103.1:6482-7303 GCA_963630475.1 Blautia faecis
TTCCAGATATTCCGCTGGAATCTTCACATCGTATGCGTCATTTGCATTAGCAACCGGCGTCGGCATCGTCTGCACATTCTTCGGCGCAGATGGCTTCTCTAACTCAAATTCCGGCAAACTCTGTTGCCGCGGCGTGCTCTGCTCCGCAGTCGGCGTAAAACGGCTCGGCCCAGTAGCATTGCGCGCCGCATCATCCGGCATCCGCGCGGGAGACGCCGGTTGCGCTTGGCGCCGCCCCGTGCCATTGATCGCTTCCTCGGCAGCACGCGCAGCTGCAAGCGACGCTTCGCCACGCCGTGTCCGGAATGTATCATTGCGCTCAATCGTCCCCACAGATTCACGCGCATCGGCCACTGCCGCAGTCGGTTGATCCGGCTGAATGCTTGACTGCTCTTGAGAAACCGCATCAAGCGCATCCGATTCATCGGAAATGCCCTGCTCTTTATGCTTGCTGCGCAGACGGCCAAGCCACTGCGCAAGATACTCGAGCGAACACATCGTCGCTTCACGCCAGTCATAATACCAGATTACACCCAGCGACACCATCAGCATTGTCATCGATAGAATGACAACACCAGTCGTACTCAATAGGATATAGAGCGACCCGGCGCCGGGCGCACAGAATTTCTGGCCAATCACGCCGCCGGGGAAGCCCTTCAGATTCAAAACTGCCGCCATATCATAGACATACGGCGGATTAAGCCCGAGCAGGAATGCGATTCCCAGCGTGAAAAGCGGTATCGATGCGAAATACGCCATGTCGGCACGCTGCAATCCGCCTCGCCAAATCAGCCGTCTTGCACTGCAAAGCAGCAGCAGGA
>CAVGNO010000104.1:0-5412 GCA_963630475.1 Blautia faecis
CGCGAGAGAAAGCGCGCGCTACCACATGCATGAATAATCAGAAGTCGCTGGGACTCGGGATCGCTTTGTACTGCGACGACTACGACAACTATCTGGTGAGTGCTTCGCACTTACCTTGGAAGATAGACGAAAAAATCTACAACTACTGGTACCAGGATCTTTCGCTTTATATTTCCACCGGCAAGAGCTTTTTCTGCCCGATTGGCGGCAAAGCATGGGCGTGTACCACTGAGCAGAATAATACCCGTTATTTTCATCCCGACCGGGGCGCGCTGATCAGTTACGCGTGCGACGTCAATGTGGCGGGAGCGCCCGGTGCTTCTTATCTCCCGTGGGCGAAATTCTGGCGCACATTTGACAAGCTCAGAGAGCCGTCGCGTACCGTCTTCCTGATGGATGGTCACAATGACATCATGTTTATTGGCAGTGAGAGCGAAGTGCTGAACAAAGCTGACCGTGTGCCGAAGAATTTCCGGCATAGTAATGCGACAAATGCACTGATGACGGACGGGCGTTCAGTGCGGATTGCGCGCGCGCCGTGGGAAACCTTGAATACTGACTATATCTGGGATACAACTAAATGAAATATCTATTAATCGCAATGCTTCTGGGGTTCGCCAGTCTGGGAATGGCGGAAACGCCCGGATGGATCTGGTATCCGGAAAAACCGCAGAACAACTCGGTCCGCGCATTCCGGAAAACTTTTGATGTGGACGCTCCGGTCAAGTCGGCGCAACTGCTGGTGCTAGCTGACGACGGCGCGGAAATCCGAGGCTGGCTGAAGTTCAACCGGTACGACGTGACGAAATTCATTCGTCAAGGGAAGAATGTGATTGCGGTACGGATGCGGAACGGCATCGGAGAGGCCGGCCTGCTCTGCCGTTTTGAAATTTTCACTGCGAAGGGCATGATTGAAGTCAATACTGGCGCAGACTGGAAATGCTCCACAGAGCTGCCCGCAGATTGGCAGAATCCGGCGTTTGACGACTCCGAATGGAAGAATGCAAAACGGATCGGCGGCGCGAATATTTCGCCGTGGAACAAGCTGGTCGATGTCTCGCCATTCCTAGTCGCGGGCGCAGCGAAGGCAAAACCGGTGCCGCCGGAGAAGAAAGGCAGGCTGATACTCGATGACTTCTCCGACTATTCAAGCTGGATGGGTTGGCCGCTCTCAGGCATGCGCCCTGGTCACAATGTGCTACCGTATCAGCTCGGCTTCGGCGCAGGGCCGGAACCGTCACGCGACGACAGTGGCAGCGGGATGATCGACTACGACTTCATCAGCCCTGGCGGACGCATCTTCTTTGAAAAGAACGCGGTTTACAAAAATCCCGCTATGGCGGAAGCGATCGAATTCGATGCGAATCCGCAGGGATACGAGTGCGCGGTGCTCTTTGAATTGATGGACCGCTCCGACAAGACGAAATTCAAGACCGTTCCGGTTAAATTGTCGGGAAATGAGTGGAAGCGTTACCGCCTGGAACTCAACGCAAAAACAATAGAGAATTTCGATGCGCTGGTCTTTCCGGTGGCGATCCGCGGATTGTGGTTCGTCGGAGGCAAGCCAGGAAAGGGCCGAGTGCTGCTGGACGATCTCTGCTTCGTAGTCGATCAGTCCAATGGGGCAGGCGCAATCACGATTCACCCGGAATACCGGGGACTCGCGTACGGTGTGAACCGCTCCGTCCGCCAGGAGTACCGCATCCGCAACAACTGGCATAGCCTCGTCGAAAATACGGTGTCAATCGACGTCTATGACATTGCGGACCGCAAGCTCTTCTCCGACCACAGAAAATTAACGGTCGGTGCTTACGGGCTGGAACGAATTACATTCGATGTGGGGAGCTTCCCGAAAAAAGGGTCATACCGCACGGAAGTGACTGTGCGCAATCCGTTGGCCGAACAGCATTTCACCGGATGGTTCGGCGTATTCGAGCCGAACAACAAGCGCATTAACACTAAGCCGATGTGGTTCGGCGTCGAGGATCAGGGACTGCGCAATTTCCGGTACGAGGAGGAGCTTCACGTCGGCTGGATGAAGATGCTCGGCATCGACATCATCCGCGGTAATGCGCTCGGGCGCCAGCTTGAAGCGGTGGCATTCACCGATTTCGGCTATGAGCAGTACCAGAAAATGTATCAGCCACACTTCGACGCGGGCATCAACTTGATCTTCTCCTACGCAGGAGAAGTGCCGAGCTGGACCGGCAAGCAGTCCTTCGCTTCCGACCGGGATGCATTCTCAAAGCACATGACGCGCTTGGCAAAATTCATGGGACGCAATCCGGGAATCCGTTACTTCGAGTGGTTCAATGAGCCGAACCTCGGGTACTTCCGCGAGCGGAACACCGACGAATATCTCGCTTCACAGCGCATCTTCTATCCGATCTTCAAGCAGTATGCACCGCAAGTCAAAGTCGCCACGGGCGGCGTCGTGATCAATCACGCACGCGCAAAAAAGGATTTCGCCAGACGGATGTATCAGGAAAATCAAGCGTTCTACGATGTCGCTTGTTACCACGGCCACGAGGGATACGCTGCTCATGTGAAGAGCCTCGAAACTATCGACGAATGGCTGGCGGATGCGGGAGTGCAAAAGCCGTTCGGCAACTCGGAAGCCGGTGCGCGCTCCTATTATACCCACCCCGATATGTTCCGGCTCCAAGCGGCCGAACTGGTCAAGAAAATCACATTGACCAAAAGCCGCAATTCGGAGTTCTACATCTGGTTCATGCTCCACGACTACGGCGACAAATACATAAATGCCGACGACTCATTCGGGCTCGTGACAGTGGACAACCAGCCCAAACCGTCCTTTCTTGCGTACAACGAGCTGATTCGCCAGCTCGCCGATACGGAACCGGCGCCCCCAGTGGTGCTGGACAAGCGGTTGCAAAATTACCGCTTCACACGCAACGGCGAAGAGATATTCGTCTGCTGGCCGCAAGGAAGCGCATTTTCCTTCGCGTTGCGCAGCAGTGCGCCGATTGTGCAAACCGATATTTTCGGAAATGAGACCGTGATTCGTCCGGTTGGCGGCATCGCTTTTGTGAACAGCGGCGCGCTGCCGTTCTATTTGCGCGCTCCCGAATGTGCGCTTGGTGCAGTGGATTCACCGCTGCGTGTCGCCGGTGTTCCGGTGTTCGTGCCCGGCGAAAATGGCGCAGTAGAACTGGAACTGGTCAATCCGTACGGGGAAACGTTCTCATACAAGCTGACTGCCGGAGGAAACGAACACAGCGGCAGACTGCACTCCAGCGAAACCGCCACGTTCCAAGTGCCTACGGCAGTTTCACCCAATGCGCACTTCGGCACTATGCCATTCGACTGCAAGCTGAAACTGACTGCAGACGGAGGCGCAAAATTCTTCGACGGTACTATCACATTGGACACATTCATCGCGCTGCCTGTCAGCGAAGGAACAAGCGCGAAAATCACGCTTGACCGCGCAGATCAAGTGCGCGAAATGATGTTCGATCCCAACTCGCCGCGCTGGTCGGGACCGGAGGACCTCAGCGCTGAAATCCGCCTCGCACGCCGCGGCACAACGCTCGTCTTCGACGCAGTCGTCACCGATGACGACCACTGCGCGCCGGGCAAAGACGCTTATGTCTGGCAGAATGACTGCATTCAAGTCGGAATCGGTACTTTGGCAGGGGATCATTATGAGTTCACAGTTTCCGGCGACGGCAAAAACGCCGCGACCGTCTGGAACCATCTCCGCCCCAACGACAACGGCAACGGCGTCGCATGGCAAGTCCCCGCAAGCGTGAAACGGCAGGGAAAGAAGACGGTCTATCACTTCGAAATTCCTGCTGCGCAAGTCGGTCTGAAAGGCACCGCAGGAGAAGTGTTCCGCATCGCTTATCTGGTCAACGACAATGACAAAGGGCGGCACATGCGGTTCATGGAGTGGAACAGCGGCATCCAGCCCTCCAAAAATAGCAATCTTTTCGGCTGGGCGAAAATCAAATGACAACGCGAACCTGAAATTTGGAATAACGTGTTTGTTATAACGGATTATAACGGATTTCCGTTAATTTCCGTCATCCTCCGTTAACGTCCGTTATCCTCCGTTTTGTGCGGCCGGCGGCTTGTCCCCGGCCGCACATCATTTACGCATTGCGCCCTTTTATGCCCGGTGGGTGCTGTCTCTTCGCACACGCCACCTGTTCTGTGCCCGGGGCGCAAGCTCCGGGGGTTCTTCTCGGATTACGCCCCCCAAAAAATACCGGCGCAAACCCGCGCCGTAGGAAATACCGGCGCAAACCCGCGCCGTAGGGTGTCATATCATGAAACGCGTGAGGCCGGGGACAAGCCCCGGCCCTACAACGGAAAATAAAAATGGTCGGGGTGAGAGGATTCGAACCTCCGACTTTCACGTCCCGAACGTGACGCTCTAAACCAGGCTGAGCCACACCCCGACAATAATTCAGATCAAGTTTTCTGAAAGCGCGCTTACTGTAATATGCAAATGAGGAATTGCAAGTTGAAAACCGTAAATTAAGTCTTCATTTTTGGATGCCTATCGCTTCACGCACTGCGGGATTGAGCGCCGGTGCATCCTCGCGTGGCGGCGCGTGTGGCAGCTCCGGCAACTCCGGCGGCAACTTGCCCTTCCATTGTGACTTGTACTTATATTGCTTCACGCGTCGTGCAGCATTCTCTATCAGATTGCCGACGAACATGCCGTATGGCGGCGAGACAAACATTGCGTCATCCGGACGCGGAATCGCGGGATTCGGAATCTCATGCAACAAACCGTCCTCCGGCGAGATGACTGCGCCGCAAAGCGCGGGCACACAGAGCTGCTGTTTTGTGTAATTCTGCGTCCATGGATCATAGAGAATCGCCATCAGATTCTTTTCGGGCGGCGCTTCACGCGTCGAGCACTCCCAGTTCAATGGATTGATGACAAAGCCGCCTTTATAATCGACGTTTTCGCCCGGAACATTCCAGGAGGCGATGACGCCGGTGTCGTATTCGCCAGTCACAAGCGTAATATCACGCCCTTTGAAATCCTCTTTGATTTGTTCGCCGGTAATGCCGACCAATCCTGGGAGATATGCGACGACAAAACCATCCTCGGCCTCGACTGCTTTACAGCGTTTCAATGCCTCATAGAGGATGCGCGCGCCCTGCCCTTGTCCATACATGACATACGGGCGGCCGGGACTATGGTAATTATCCAAGTAGAATTCAATCGCTTCGATCGTTTCGCGCACCGCACAGCCGATTGGAGACTTCATCAGCGCGCGCGGTTTGGCCGGCGGCTCTGCGAGGAAACGGCTGTATGCATTTTCGCCCAGCTGATGCACAAATGGCGCAAAGACACGCACTTTTTTGCCAAACTGCACATTTGTCTGAAAATCTGTGTAATCCAGGACGCGTTCCGTAATCACGCTCTGCGTC
>CAVGNO010000104.1:5422-7244 GCA_963630475.1 Blautia faecis
AGCGTCGGATAGATGTAAAAGAGGTCGTAGTCCGCAAAATAACGCGGAACCGCATTCTGGCGCAACACCCAGTTGCCATATTTCTCATAAGGATGTGTCGCACATCCACAAAAGACTAGCAATAAAAGCAAAAGAGTGCAAAATGACGCTATTTGATTCCTTCGCATGTTTTCACCCCGTCAATTTTCAACTGATTGATATTGCAGAATAACGTAAGTCGGGAAGCCAATGACGCCGCAATGGCGCATCAGCGACTGCGCTTCCGCATTATCGTTGTTATCACCCTGAATTTTTACGCAGATATACTGCTGCATCGCGTCACGGACACTTTCGTTGCGCAATGTCGTGACATCCATTGCGACACATGATTTGCACGCTACGCCCCAGAAATCGACAAGAAGCGGCCGGCCGCTTTCACGCGCATCTGCCAATGACGCCGCGATGTCATTTTGCCAGATTGCATTTGACTCGCGCGAGTTACTGCTGCCGCGGAAGATGGTCACTGCGATGAACATGTAGTAGAGACCGAAGAGCAGGATCATCACTGCGACTAGCCGCTTGATGTGAATCATCCATTTGCCCGGCCGTGGCAAAAAGCCGACGCCACTTCCCAGCAACGGCCATAGCGCACCGAAGCCAGCGCCGAGTGCAAGCGGCAACAGCCACGCAACCGCACTGCCTTGATTGCGCAAATCAGCAGCCAGAAGCAACACCCACAGCAACACTGGCGCGACGCATGCGCCCGCCATCAATGCCGTCATCAGCCCGAGCATAAATGCGCCAAACACAGAATTGCGCTGCTGCTCTCCGGGAATCCGCCGGAAACGGCTGAAATCCAGTGAATAGAAATCCGCCATTGCGCCCGCAAGGACGACAAAGATGAGCGCGATGAGCAAGTTAAACCATCCGCTGCCGCTCACTGCACTGAATTGCCCACCAATGACTAAAAAGACAATTCCCAACACGCCATAAGTCAGCGCAATCGCGCCGCCATAGCATGCGCCAAGAATGACGCCACGGCGACGCGATACACCGCGCACGCCGATAATTCCCAGCGTAATCGGAATCATCGGCAATACACACGGCGTGAAATTGAGCATGATGCCCAGAAGCATCGTCAGCAACAGCGCTAATACCGCGCCATGCCGATCAAAGACGCGCTGGAGAAGATTATTCTCTTCTGCGCTATCACTTTTGAGCCAAGCGAGAAATTGTTCTGCATCCGCATAGCCACTCCACGACCGCACGACTGTCAATTTCTCCATGCCGGTGTCTTGTGCTGTAGAAGCTTTTGCCACTGCTTCTCCATCCAATCGAATCCGCTGGGGCAAATAGCAGATGGACGCAGTACAGCCCTGCAATGTGAAATACAGCGCAGGCGCAGGCTTCGCCGGCGTCACGATGTAGCGTAAAGTAGCACCGTCGTGCAAGACGCCCTCCGGATACTCCTCCGATGAAGTTGCCGGTGTGCTTTCCACTAGCGTGATAGCATACGGCACTTCCAAATCATCTGCTTCCAGCGCAAGACTCTCGAACGGAATCACGCCATCCCCCGGCGCAACAAGCGTAACGGATACCGCCAAGCTGTTATCGCCAGCCGTTTGAATTTGCGCACGCACGCCAAAGCCACTCTCATCGACCGCCCACACAAACTGCGCAGCGCAAAATATCATCAACAAGAGTATCAAGCAGTGTCTCACGATTTTTTGGATTCTCTGTGAAAAATAAAACTGATTTCGTGAAGTTAGAGAGTTTTGTGTCAGAACGAGGAATTTCGAAGGAGCGTACCGGGAGTACGTGACTGAGAAATGACGAAGTTATC
>CAVGNO010000105.1:0-7222 GCA_963630475.1 Blautia faecis
GGCGACTTCGGGCACCAAATCGACACAGTCTATTTGCAAATGAAGAATATCCTTGCCGAGATCGAGTCGCATCTTGATTTCCCCGAAGAGGAGCTGGAATGGATTCCGACAGACGAGCTGGCGATGCACATCGAGGAGATTCGCGCGCTGCTGCAACGCGTTGCATCAAGCCGGCATGCCGGTGAAATTCTGCGTAATGGCATCACGATGGTGATTGCCGGCGAGCCAAATGTCGGCAAATCCAGTCTGCTGAATCGCTGGCTTGGACGCGATCGCGCAATTGTCTCCGATATTCCTGGCACGACGCGCGATACTGTCGAGGCCGACTTCACAATTCACGGCATTCCAATCCGCTTGGTCGATACTGCGGGAGTACGCGCAAGCAATGACCGCATCGAACAATGCGGCATTGAGCGCACGCGCACTGCAGCACGCGATGCCGATGTCGTCCTCTGGCTTGTCGATGGAACGCAAAGTGAGCTGTCCGCGTGGCCACAGTGGCCGATTCGTGGTAAGTTGTTGCTGGTCGCAAATAAATGCGATATTGCGCCGCACGCGCTTCCGGATGGATATCTCGCAATTTCGGCAAAGACCGGCGATGGCATTGACGCGCTCTCCGATGCAGTCGTCAATGCGGTACTGGGCGAAGATGGGATGCGTTCGCTTGCCGACACCGCAGTTGCGGTCAATGCGCGTCATGGCGCATTGCTTGAAGAGTCAGTCGCATCGCTATCAGAGATGTTGCCGCTACTACGTGCAAATGAGTGGGAGCTCGCGGCAGTGCCGTTGCGCCACGCGATTGCAACCGCCGGCGAAATTGTCGGCAAAGCAGTCTCTCCAGATATCCTGGATACGATCTTCCACCGCTTCTGTATAGGCAAGTAGAGTGATATTTTGTGTCTGCTGATTGGCATTTTCGCCGATTTATCGGGGTTTATGTGCAAAACTACCTATTGAGAATAAGATGATTTTGACCTAGAATATTTGAAAACAACGAGTTAAAATTCTGTTTTCAACAATTTTATCCATGGTCAGCACAATAAGTCTAAAAAAGGAGTTATGCAAGTGAAAAAGAATACCCCCCCCCGTTGTTCAAAATTGTAATTGCTTCACTCTCATAGAGTTATTGGTTGTAATTGCAATTATAGCAATATTGGCGTCGATGCTATTGCCGGCATTGAGCAAAGCGCGTGAGAAAGCGCGCACTATCAGCTGCACCAACAAGCAGAAGCAGACGATTACTGCATGCATCATGTATTCAGTTGATTTCAATAACTGGATCATCCATCGCATGGCAGGCATGAGTAATACTAGGGGGACGTGGGTTGATATTTTCTCTCAAAAGGGCGAACAAGCGAATGGCTGTTCTGATTTAGGCTTGAGCTATATCACGCGTAACACGCTGATTTGTCCCAATGACAAAAGTGCAAAAGATGTTCTTGCAGCGCAAGGAGCAGAAAGAGGCACATACGGAATGTTATGTGTTGATACGATTGGAAATTGGCGTGATTTTCTCACTCAATACGCTACGCCGACAATTGCTGGGACAAAGGAGTGGGATGGCGGATGGTGGTTCTTGGAAAATATCAAGCAACCGTCGATCCTGCCATTTATTGCTGACAGTGCTTACGACTACTGGAATGCAGGAAATATGAGCGATGTATCTATGTACGGTTTTTATCCTTGGTGGGCATATTACCCGATGGCTGCGCGTCACGGTCGTACGGTGAATATGGCGATGGCGGATGGTCATGCAGAATCTTTAAGCCTTGGTGGTGCGCCTAATTCAAGCCTGCCATTCCTGCTTGAAGTGCCGACCAAAATTGACAGCGGCATGGTTGCGAAGTTTTTGCAATAGCGCTGTTGCATAGAAATCAACGAAGGTCATCACGCCCATTATCTTACGTGCAATTAGAGCAGATAATGGGCGTTTTTTAGGAACGTCTCAAGATGTACGATATTTTCAGTTTGCCGGATTTTCAATTTCCGGAGGGATTTCTCTGGGGCAGTGCGACTGCCGGCTATCAGATCGAGGGCGATAATGTCGAGGCCAATTACTACGACTGGGAAAAGCGGGGCATTTTCCCGTTTAAGTCTGGAAAGGCATGCAATGGCTATGAGTTATATCGCGAAGATGTGAAGCTAATTCATGGGCTTGGGCATCAAGTATATCGTTTTTCGACGGAGTGGGCGCGAATTGAACCGCGCGAAGGCGAATGGAATCAAGACGCGATAGAGCATTATGCGGATGAAGCACGGCTGCTCAAAGCGGCCGGCATCAAGGTCTATCTCACTCTCAATCATGGTGCAATCCCATTGTGGTTTGAGAAGATCGGCGGCTTCGACAAACAGGAAAATCTCCACTATTTCATCCGCTACGTCAAGAAGGTCGCG
This sequence comes from Blautia faecis, assembly GCA_963630475.1. Classification (GTDB taxonomy): domain Bacteria; phylum Verrucomicrobiota; class Lentisphaeria; order Oligosphaerales; family Oligosphaeraceae; genus CAKUJM01. Next base: position 2,395 of record CAVGNO010000105.1, read on the forward strand.
CCGGTATTTGCACCGTATGTCGATGCATGGCTAGTGCTGAATGAGTCATTCAGCGCCGCAGATAATGCTGTGCATGCATTCAATTGCATTCGCGCTCATGGCATGGCTTATCGCGTTCTCAAGAGCATCTCTTCTGCGCCGGTGAGCTCTGCGCACATGGCTTTGGAGGCATATCCTGTGCGGTATTTCGATGAATTTGACCAAATTGCCGCGAAGCTGAAAAATTGGTGCTACAATGGCGTCATCAGGCATGCGGTTGCGAGTGGTGAGCTGGTTGCGCCGGGCATTGACGCGCAGGAATGCTCGGAAGTGCGCGGTGCGATGGATTTCTGGGCACTGAATCTCTATACGCGCGATTTGATTGACACACGGCATCCCGCACACTCGGCCGATCGTTTCCCACATAAGAAATTGCGGATGATCGACATGGATTTCTATCTGGAAGAGATGTATCCTGAGGGTACGACCGCGATGATCGAGTATTTCAGCGGCAACCGCAGTCCGGTATACATCACCGAAAACGGCTGTAGCTGTAATGACGACCGCTTCCGGATTGTCTATCTGGCGTTGTATCTCTCGGCAATCCATGATGCAATTGAACGCGGATGCGATGTGCGCGGCTATCTCTATTGGACGCTGATGGATAATTTCGAATGGGGCAGCGGCTATAAGCCGAAATTCGGCCTGGTTGGCGTAGATTTAGAGACTTTTGTGCGTACACCGAAGCCCAGCGCATATTTCTTCAAAGACATCATCGCAAATAATGGCTTCAGTCAGCAGATTCTGCGCAAATATCTGCATGAAATGCCGTCATTGGCGCTATAGTTTTTTCCCCCCCCACACATCGATATGAATTTTCTCAAGGATTTCTGCACTAGCCCGGAAGCGGTCGGCATGCATCGCTTGACGCCGCGTGCCACTATGTATCCGTTTTCGTCGGGCGAAGGTGCACGCATGGTGAAGAAGGAATTTTCGCCGTATGTGCTGTCTTTGGATGGCACTTGGAAATTCCAATATGTCGTCGGCCTCGACAATGTCAGCGAGGATGTCGCTGCCGTGGCGTTCGATGATGTGGCTTGGGCGGATGAACTGGTGCCGGGATGCTGGGAGATGCATGGCTATGGCCGACCGCAATATACCAATATCACGATGCCATTTCGTGAGACGCCGCCGCAAGTGCCGAAGGAAAATCCGGTTGGCATTTATCGTAGGAATTTTGCATTGCCTGCGGAGTGGCAGAATCGGCGTTGTGTCCTTCATCTTGATGGCGCGGACAGCTGTTTTATCGCATACATCAATGGCGAGTTCGTTGGCGGAAGCAAGGATTCGCGTGGCGCGAGCGAATTTGATATCACGGATAAACTGAAATCTGATGACAACACCATTTGCATCATTGTCGTAAAGTGGTCAGATGGGACATATCTCGAAGATCAGGATGAGTGGTATATGCCGGGATTGTCGCGAAGCGTCTATCTGTACAGCACGCCATTTTGCCATATTGCGGATATCTTTGCAATCGGCAGTCCGGAGAGTTGTGGTGACGGCGAATTGAATGTTGAAGTGGCGGTTGGCGTGCCGGATGTCGAATCTCTGGCGTCATTGATGTTGCATTATCAGCTGTGGAACATTAACGGAAAGTGCGTCTGGGATGAATCGCAGTCCATGGCGTCAAAGCTGATTTTTTATGCTGAGACAGTGGATCCGAGTCGAATTCGCCGGAATATTTCTGCAACAATCGCCAATATCACACCCTGGTCGGCAGAAAATCCTGTGCTTTATACGCTGACACTTGAACTGCAGGATGCCGGCGGCAAGACACTTGACGCCACTGGTGTGCGCATTGGCTTTCGCCGCTACGAGATTTGCCGGAAGCAGTTTCTTGTCAATGGCCGGCCAGTGATGATTTATGGCGTAAATCGTCATGAACATGATGATGTCGGGGGCAAGGCTGTACCACTTGAGCGGCTGCGCCAAGATGTGATCCTGATGAAGCGGTTCAATATCAATGCAGTGCGCACCAGCCACTATCCCGCAGTGCCGGAATTCTATGACTTGTGCGACGAGCTCGGACTATATGTACTTGACGAAACAAATCTTGAGCATCATGCGTACTACCGAGATTTTTGCGATAACGCGCACTGGGCGCCGGCATTCATCGACCGTGTGACAAGAATGGTTGAGCGCGATAAAAATCACGCGTGTGTTTATGCCTGGAGCCTCGGTAATGAATCCGGTTTCGGCGCAAATCACTATGCAATGGCAGGATTTGTCCGCGGCCGTGACCGTAGCCGGCTTGTCCATTATGAGGGCACAAACAGCGCGCATGACAAATTGCGCCAGGGCATTCTCCCAGATCGTTTCTGCAATGATTTCATTTGCCCGATGTATTTCCCGTATGATGATATTGTCAATTGGCTTGAGCGTAATGCCGATGATGACCGTCCGATGATTTTGGCCGAATACGCGCACGCAATGGGCAATAGCTGTGGCGGCCTGAAGGAATACTATGAGCTCTTCGAAAAATATCAAGGCATACAAGGCGGATTCATCTGGGAATGGCTTGACCACGGAATTCTCCGGAAAACTGCGGATGGGCGGTGCTATTGGGCATACGGCGGCGATTTCGGCGATAGCCCGAATGATGCCAATTTCTGCATCGACGGCCTAGTATGGCCGGATCGCACGCCGCATCCGGCATTATACGAAGTAAAGAAGCTCTCACAGCCATTTCAATTCCGATTGCTGGATCCGGTGAATTGCCGCATCGAATTGCTTAATCGCAATTTCTTCACTGGCAGTGATGGATTGCTCCTGAAGTGGGATGTTGCGGTCGATGGTACAGTCGTCGATGGCGGAAGTATGCCGATGCCGGAGATTGTGCCGCGTGGCAAGGCAGAAACGCGCTTGCCATTGCATTTGCCTGTAGTTCATCGTGGTGCGCAGTTGCAATTGCGCGTTGCAGTGTGTCTGGAAATCAATACGCTTTGGGCAAATGCAGGGCATGAACTCGCATTCGAAGCATTTGCATTGACGCCGGTTGAATTTTTGCCATCGGAAGCGGCGGCAATTCAGTTAGAGTCCCCGTCAATCTGCGTTGCGGGTGAAGTCGTCAAAATCGCGTGCGGAAGCATGACTGCGCAAATAACGCGCGATGGCATTGCTGCGTTGTCGTATGAAGATACGCAGTTGTTTGTCACTGGTCCGCAATTGAGTATCTGGCGTGCGCCGACGGATAATGATGGCATCAAGCTGTTGGTTGAGCGGGAACGGCGCGATGGTTGCATTCGACCATTGCATCGGTGGCTAGACGCAGGATATGACCATCTGGCGCTCTCGCATAACGGGATGCGTGTCGATGATGACGGCATTGAAATCACTACGCTTGGTACAGTTTCAGGTATTGCCAACGCCGCAATTCGTCATATCCAGCAAATTTCGGCATTGCCAGGCGGCATAATCCAGGTCCGGAATATCTTTGATGTTCCGGAGGAATTTGTGGATTTGCCGCGATTGGGCGTGCAGTTGAGATTGCCAGAAAATTTCATCAATGTCGAATATCTCGGCAATGGACCATGGGAGAATTACCGAGATCGATGCGCAGGGGTGTGGCAAGGACATTTCAAGACGACAGTCGATGAGCTTTATACGCCGTATATAATGCCCCAAGCCAATGGCAATCGCACTGGCGTGCGCGCAGTGGCGTGTCGTCCTACTCGCGGCACTGGCTTGCTTGTCTTTACTGCCAGAATGATGGAATTTACCGCATCCCGTTATAGCGACGAACAGCTATGGCGTGCGCGTCATACATGTGATTTGCAACCCGAGGATTCAATTTGTCTGCACTTGGATGTCAGGCAACGCGGACTTGGCACTGGCAGCTGTGGGCCGGATACTTTGCCGGAGTATCGCATCATGCCAGGTAGATGGCAATTCGTGCTGTATTTCGCGCCAATGCCTGAGAATACTGCAATAATTCATACATAAATCCGTTGAGTTAAATCCATAGAAAGCAACATTTTTCGAGTTAAATCCATAGAAAGCAACATTTTTCACTAATAACATCATGACTGACTACATCTTGCAAAATAGCGCGGTACCTGTGCTGGAAGTCTGGCAAAATGGCAAGGATTCGAAGTTGGAACCCGGAAGTGGTGTCTATGAAGTCATTCGCAAAAATAGCGATGGCGCATCTGAAATTCGACTCAAATTCAATTGCGCGCTTGTCACAGGTCGCACATACGTGATTGAATTCAGACTCTTCCCGACGGGGTCTGGTTCGATTGCATTGTGCGCGATGAGCAATGGCGCGCAGTGCGGTGAAACGCAGGAGGTTTTCTTCGACAATGTCGGCTGGACGGAAAAACGGCATCACGTGGTATATCCATTTACGGCGGTTACGGATGATGAAAATGGCTATCTAGCTGTCACTGCCGGTAAAAACGGTTTCCCGCGGAAAATGGAATTTGCCGAAATCAAGGTATATGAGCTTCCGGCAGGGAAGGAAAGTCCGCAGTTTAGTGCATTGACATATAAGAAGCGTGTTGCCCCGGATTCATTGGTTTCGGAGTTGTATCCGACGCCTGGTAAGATGACGCTGGACCTCGCGGGAGCATGGGATATATGCAATACACCGAAGGTCGCAGATGATGTGGTTGTACTGCCAGATTTATCTGGTCAGGAGTGGTTTACTGCTGAGCTTCCACAAGAAATGCATTGGGTGTGGATGTTGCTACCGTGTCCTCGACAATGGTCTCCCGATGGATACCTATTACGAAGTGAAACGCGCGTATTTGCCATGCCGGCCGATGCTGAAGCTGGATCAGACAGA
>CAVGNO010000106.1:0-2993 GCA_963630475.1 Blautia faecis
GCTGAATCAATTTGCCCATGATGCACTTGAGGATTATCACACGCTTTGTGTGCCGCATAGTGGCATGGCTGGAACGGATACACAGAAGATTGAGTCGTCAGAAGCACTGTCTGCTAAAGAAAACGCGCGTGAAATTCTGGCTACATATCTCTTCTCAGCATTGCAACTGAATATGCTGCCAAAGCAGAACGACAATGGCTCGCAGTTGCCGAAGAATATATTTGTCGTTCGCAACGAATTGGAACGCCTCGATATTACTCCGGACTGGACAAGCTTTTGCGCGCATGCCGGATACAGCTCTGCGTATTTGCGCGAACAATTCAAGCGCGAATTCGGTGTCACCCCGGGACGCTATCGACGCAATTTCCTGATTGCGAATGCATGCAGGATGCTACATGATGAGCCGCAGACAACAATTATTGATATTGCCAAACGCCTCAATTTTCCCGACATCAAGAACTTCTATCGTGTATTCAAGAGCATCATGGGGATGACGCCTGGTGATTATCGGAGATCTGGTTCGACAGACTTGCCAAAATAACGTCATTGGCAGAAACGACGATTTTACACGTATGAAGAATGCGTTTCCGCCAATGATTTGCCGTAAAAAAAAACTATAACAGTCTGCAAATCAACATTTGTTTCTGGATGTATTGTGGGCTAATCCGTAAATGTGTTCTATTGGCATTTTTTGCGATAATCAGTGGCAAAACTGCATTTTCGGGTATTTGTTTGAATGAGGAAATTCTGTAAAATAATTACGTACGTGTAGTACAGGATTAAAGAATCCTCATCATCCGAATCCGTTCTGTTAAACTCCACATCACACGAAAAAATCCATGAAGAATCTACTCTTGTTATCTGCCATTGCAGCGCTGGCAGCCGGTGCATTAAGCGCAGGTGAGGCACGCATTGTTAAGGGGGCGTATGGCACATGTTATCACAATACACGGCGTGCCGAGGATCGCCAAGATGGTCCCATGCTGTATCCTGTGATGAAGGATGCTGGTTTCTCTGTTGTGCGTTCCGATGTCGACTGGATGAATATGTTTGCCGAAAAGGGCAAGGAGGATCTGACAACTGCGAATGTGGTGCGTGGCGTATATGACGCCGGCATGCAATTTCTGCCGATTATACAGTATAACAGCCCGGATTATGCCAAGCCTTTCATGGCACATCTCGACCTCTATAAGGAATTCCTGCGCACATGCCTCAAGCGGTTTGGCAAAGATGTGCGCTACTGGGAAATTGTGAATGAGCCGAATTTCGATTCTCCATGGAATCCGAAGGCCGAGGACTATCCGAAGATGCTGGAGGTATCATACAACGAAATCAAGAGCTATAATCCGGATGCTAAAGTGCTCTATGCAGGATTGGCGGGATGCGATGACAAATGGACTGAAAAGACTTTCAAGCTCGGTGCACATAAATACTTCGACATCATGAATTGCCATCCATATAGTCAATTCCCCGAGGATATTCCTGTCCAGCTGAAGGCACTTTATGATCTCATGGAACGCTATGGTATTGCGGATAAGCCGATGTGGATTACCGAGTGGGGATACTCAACTGTGCCTTCCGCTCCCATCTATAACGAATTATTGCGCGCTGCACTCAAAGCCATCGGCATGGATCCGGCTGAATGCACAATTACTTTAGTCAGCGATCGCCAGAATGGCTACGGCTACTTCAATGTCGATGAGAGCATTGTCCCGGGATTCAAGAAAGTCCAGTTCGTCACTTTGGAAGGATTGCGCACTCTCGATCCGAATGAAAGCCAAGTGCTCATTCCGGTTGCGCATGAGCGTTGCCCTGCGGCTTACATGAATGACATTTTACGCTATGTGCGCGACGGTGGTACTCTCGTATTTCCATCTGGACTGCCGCTCTATTTCGAACTCACATTCGATGGCAAGGGCAATGAAGAGATGACGCAGGTCAATGACAAATGGATGAAGGCATTCCACATCGGTTGGGATAGCTGGTGGACCAAGAAGGGCATCATCCCTTACGAGGAATCTTGGCAACGCCCGACTGCAGAATTTGCCGAAGCACTGTCCGATTGGGATATCAATGATCACAATCGCGCTGGGCGTATGCTTAATGCTGATAATCTGCAGTATGGAGATATGTTCATCCCGATTATCGAAGGCGGAAATGACAAATATACCGGTACAATCGCGGCAATCTATAACTTCAACAGCGACTTAAAGGGTAATATCATTGCAATGACTAACCGCAATGCATTGGGGCAGTCTCAAATCATCCAAGCGCAATTTCTGCCGCGCGCATTCATTCTCAGCTTTAATGCCGGCGTCGAACGCGTCTTCTGGTATTGCTTCCGCAATAATAACGGGAAGAAATACGACAGTGAGGCTAATTTCGGACTCTTGTGGCAGAATAATACGAAAAAGCCGTCGTATTCCTCAATGAAGACGCTGACGACGATGCTTCCGGAAGGATCGACTGTGCCAGCTGTTGCTATTGACGACAATGTCTATATCGCCGATTGGACGCGCCCGGATGGCACTCATGTCTGGGCATTGTGGAGCGCATACGAAAAATCGTCTGGCGTACCGATGACTATCAGCATTGACGGAACTGTTACCAGCGCATTGAATTATCTCGGCGAAGCGTGCGTAGCGCCGGTTTCCGACAGTGTTGTCACCGTCTCTGGCTCTGTATTGTATCTGGTGGGACCATCTAAAGTGACTCTGAAGAAATAAACTGCTGCATGAATCCGTGAGGTGACTTCACTGCGCAAGCGCAATCCTGACCGTCCCCGTGTGGTATATATAATGCCATGATCTCACGAGCTTCCATCGCGTATTGCGATGATATTCTCAAGCTCGACTTTTTTTTTTGCTTATGCTCTTGATTTTTGTCGTGAGTTGATGATGATTTGCTACAAGAAGGGATCGGGGGGCATTGCGGATTGGGGTATGATGGAGCGTACGACCGCGTTTCGCGAAACACTGGAGCGCTATGGATTG
>CAVGNO010000106.1:3003-6425 GCA_963630475.1 Blautia faecis
TGTTTTCGGAAGACGCGATGCGCATTCCGTATTTGCTCAGCCATGTCATGAAGATGCGGATTCCGGAGGAGATTTCGGTGATTATGGAAGATCTGCCTGGCGTGCTGGATTTGACGATTCCGCCGATAACTGCGGTGCGTCAGCCCTTCGAGCGCATGATTACGGAAATCATGGCACTATTGGACAAAGTCCTGGCGGGCGAGAAGGTCACACACAAGCCGGTAATTTTTGAGAATGAGTTAGTGATTCGCGGTTCGGTCGCGCGCATCGGAGAAGCACTGCGGCCGCTAAAATAGCAATCATCCAATTTCCATATAAGCAAAACAGGAGTTGCCATTGTCGTCAGGTGTTTTAGTGATTCGCGGTAATTTCTCCGCGATGTGGCAGGACAACCGAAAATATGGCAATAACAACGCAGAGCTACGCTTGGGCTTCCGTCCAAAAATGAGTGGTCAAATTAGTCATGCCGAAGCGCAATTTGAATTTACATTCTCGCCATACGAGTCCACGCCGTTGGATTTGACTTCGGTGATGAATATGGGCTTCAAGGACGATGTCGCTGATGATCAGCAAGGTGGCTGAACAGACCAGGGGCCGGAGAATGACTTGTCGATGATGGAGCCGGGCGAGCGTTCGATGGGCGGAATTGTCTTCCGCGTCGTCGATCCCGCTCGCAATGCCGGCAAATCACGCATTGTGTTGCGCGGTAAGAATCGCGAGTATTTTCCCGGCGAAGCGCGCGTTGCGGTAGAGGGACAGGGTAAAATGCTCTTTTTGCTCAATGGCTTGGCGTGGCCGCCGGCCAAAGGCGCAGTCTGCGGCGAAGTCGAAGTCGTTTATGCGGATGGCACATATGCGCACTTGCGCAATTCCGCGATGCGTTGCACGCCGATGGCCATTTGCTCGGCGTCTATTGCTCTGGCTCCGCATGGACGCAGACTAGCTCAATTACCGACTACAGCCGTGAGGAGGAATGCGTGCGCGATCATCTTGAGGCAATCATGATGCGCGGTCCAAAGGGCGAAATCGATGCATCAATCTGTAATGGCGAGACTGAACAGCGACTTGGATACGACCTCTGTCTGGCCGAAGACAAGTCACGCCAAATTGTCAAGGACGAAATCCATAAGATTGCGCATTTCGGTATCGACTACGCGCAATACTTCGATCAAAATGTCGGTGGCGCATTCTACTTGTGCTACAGTCGTTTGCACCATCATCCTGCGGGACCTGGCACGTGGCAGACTGCGGCAATGCAATCGTTGCTCTCCGAAGCTATAGCGGAATATAAAGCTGATGGGAGCCAAATGGTCATGGGATGCGAAGGCGCCGCCGCCGATCCGTATGCGCAACTGTTGCCATTTAATGACGCGCGCGGAATCTGGGGATACGACTTCGGTGTCCCCGTGCCGGCTAGCTCCTATATCAACCATGGCCGCATGGCGAATTTCATGGGTAATCAATGCGGGTGCGGGCGATACTTCGATTTTGCCGCAACGCCGGAAATTCTCCTCTATCGCATTGCTTACGCGTTCAATGCCGGCGACTTGCTGTCGATTGTGCTCAAGGACAATGGGCAGATTCATTGGGGATGGTGCGTCAAATGGGATGTCCCGGCGCCGGACCAAGAGAGTGCAATCACGCTCCTGCGTAATCTGAACAATGTGCGGAAAGCGTATCCGGAATGGTTGCTCGATGGCACAATGCTCAAGCCACAGAAGAAATTGCAGTGCAATACATTCTCAATCGCAATGCGTAATGGTGAGAAAATCACGGTGCCGTCAATTCTCCAGAGCGCTTGGGAAGCTCCTGATGGCGCGCGCGGTGAAATCCTCACCAACTATCTGCGTTACACGCAGAATTGCACGGTCGATGGCGAGCAAATCACAATCCCGCCACTTACTGCACTCGTATTGTAAGTGGCGTGTAGCGTATCATCATTTTCCACATTCAATTCAATGACTAGCACAAAATTATCATACGAGTCGGCATTGCAGATGCTGGCGACGAACTCGGTGTTTTTTACAAAGCTGGGTTTTACGTACGATCCGCCGCGATTTGACCGCAATGGTGAGTTGATTCGCTTCTACGATACCGAGACGATGCTACACTATCATCGCGAGATGTTCGCGCATGGCGTGAAACTCCATTCGTCGCTGCTGTTTTCGGGGTGGATTGGCGATGGCAAATTCGATTATACCGAGACCGATCGTGTGCTCGCTGCATTTGCGTCTCTGGGTGATGGCGTGCGCTATCTCCCACGTGTCAAATTCAATGCACCATTGGATTGGGGCAAAAATCACCCCGAGGAGTTGTGCGTGTATTCCGACGGCCCGCGTGATCGCGAGGGCATCCGCGAACTTGCGGGCGGATTACGCCAGGATATCCTAGGCTATGATGGCGGCGGCTACTATGCAATTGGTTTTCAGGATGACAGGCCTAACCGCAATGGCGTGATCGCAAATCAGAGTTTCTCGTCGGCAATTTGGCGGCGTGATGCAATTGACGCGCTTACACGATTGATTCGCCATATCCAGGAAAGCCCATGGCATGATATGATTATCGGATGGCATATCGCATACGGTAATTGCGGTGAGACCGCATTGTGGGGCAGCTTCAATCAAGTAATGAATCACACCGGCGATTTCGGGATCTCGCATCGTGCGGCATTCTTCGATTGGGGAATGCAACGCTATGGCGACTTGCAGACTTTGCGCGAAGCGTGGCACTTGCCGCAACTCACGCGCGAAAATGTGATGCCGCCCCCGCCATCATTGCGGCAGGGCGATACACGCAATGCAACTGAATTCTTCAGAACAAGCGCTGAAACGCAAATCTGCATCGACTACGACCGTTTCCTGTGCGAAAAAGACGCAGAGTCTCTTGCGATGCTTTGTCATGCGGCCAAAGACGCTGACAGCAAACCAGCAGGCGGGTTTTACGGCTACTACATGACGTTGTATCGCGCGGCATACGCCGGGCATTGCGCATACGACAAAGCGCTGTCTGCGCCGGGAATCGACTTCCTCTGTGCGCCTGCTGGATACTATCGCCGCGGTGTCGGTGAGCCCGGCGGTGAACAAGTCTGCGCGCAATCAATCTGCCGACACAAGCTCTTCTTGGATGAGCTGGATCTGCGTACACATCTGTCGCAGGAGGAATCGCGCGCTGCAAATTGGGCGGGGACGCGCTATCTGTTCTGGCGCGAATTTGCCAAAAGCATGATGTATCATAGCAATTTCTGGTGGATGGATCTAGGCGGCGGATGGTTCGATTCGCCACAAATCGCCACAGAACTCGGCAGACTAGAAGCGCTTGCGCTGCAATTACGTGCGCAAAAGACACGGAAGCATGTCGCCGATGTGCTTGTGCTCTCCAGCGACGAAGCGTATTTCTATCATCGCCCTTGCGCGACTCTCCAG
>CAVGNO010000106.1:6435-7159 GCA_963630475.1 Blautia faecis
CTCTCCAGCATGATTTGATGAATGAAGCTCTGGCCGAACTGCAGCTTTGCGCAGTGACTATCGACCACTATCGTGTCGCCGATTTGCCCCATTTGCCGCTGAAAAATTATAAAATGGTCGTTGTGCTCAACGACTTTGCGAGCAATAGCAACACCGTAGCATTATTGGAGCAAGGACTCGCTGATGATGTGACAATTGTATGGCTCTATGCTTCAGGAGCGCTGTCCGGGATGACGCCATCCGGGTTGAAGCTGAAGCCGTATGATCCACCCGAACAATTCACAATAAAATTCGCGCATCTGCCAGAACGAACATTCCGTCGCGATGAACACTGCTACCCGATGTTCGGTCTCGAAGTGCCGTCATCCGCAAATGCAAATATCCTTGCTACTTATTCCGATGGTACGCCTGCCGTTGTTGAATGCAAGAATGCCCATCATCGCAGTGTGATTCATGCCGCGACGCCACTACTGAGTAAAATCGAATTCCGCGAAATCATCCGCAGAGCAGGCATAAAGCCAAAGTGCGATGGATTCGCGGCATGCTATGGCGATGACCGCTTCCTCGGTATCTTCGCTGACGGCACCGATGTATTCGAATTCTATGTCGATGATGAAAAAATCGTCGAGCAGTGAGGGAGATTGTCGCACGTCTGTCTAGAAGTTTACATTCTTCTTCCGGGCAGACGCTCTATCAGAGTTTCGCGCACAATAGACATTTTTGC
>CAVGNO010000107.1:0-1537 GCA_963630475.1 Blautia faecis
GCTCGTATTCCGCACGGGAGACTTGCAATAACCGAATCGCCCGCCCTGCTTTGCGTGCATAGACAATGAAGACAATTTTTTCGTCATCGCTATGGCTGATGTCGAAGAGCAGGCGATGCTTCAGCGGATCGATTTCGCCGTCTGCTCCGCCATTGAAAAGCTGATATTTCGCAAATTCGATGACGCGGTCATCTAAATTTGCTTGATGCAGGAAGATCTTCTCGATAAAATCAGGATGCGAGAAGACCAAGCGCACGACTGGGCGCTGCAAGCCGGTTTCCATCGCGGCAGTGGTCGCGCTTTCATCCATTTGCAATGCGAGTGCGGCAAGCTGGTCATCTGCAGGACGCTTCGGCTCCAGCGCAATCATGCATGGACGCACGGCGTCACGATAGACCAGCTGCGTCGGAATATTCAGCTTCGCACCGCATTCCGGGCATTGCGCGACATTGAGCGTTCCGGCCAACAGCTGCTGAAGCTCTTCGCTCTCCGGCGTGATGCTAGTCACCGCGGTGAAATCAAAATGTACGCCGCAATAGGGGCATTTAAGCGAGCATTCTTTGGACATGATAGATAATTAAAAATATTAGTGTCTACGGCGGTCCCACGCTTTTGCCATGTACATCCCGATGCTTTGGAAGAGCTGCGCAATCAGCACAAGCAATACCAAAGTGATGAGCATGATGACAGTGTCGTAGCGATGGTATCCGTAACGGATGGCTAAGTCGCCCAGACCGCCGCCGCCGACCGCACCCGCCATCGCGGAGTAGCCCAGGATTGTCCCCAGCGCAATCGTACCGCCGATGAGCAACGATGTACGCGCTTCCGGCAGCAGCACTTTGCGGATGATCTGCCACATTGACGCGCCCATGCTCTGCGCGGCCTCGACGACGCCTTTATCGACCTCCTTCAGAGATGACTCCACCATACGCCCGACAAATGGCGCGGCCGAAATCACCAACGGCACAATCGTCGCAGTCGACCCGTATGCTTTGCCGACAATCAACCGCGTAAACGGAATAATCACGACAAGCAGGATGATAAATGGCACGCTACGCAACAGATTGCATGCAATGTCCAGCACGCGGTAGACCGGCGCGTTGGGGCGCAATCCCTGCTGCGCATCCGTCACTGTCAGCGCAATGCCCAGTGGGATGCCGAGGATATACGCAAAAATCGTGGAGACAAGCGTCATGTACAGCGTCTCCAGTGTCGCATCACAGAGCATCACGCCAATTTTCGTTGCGTTGTCGCTCAAATGCAAGAAATGAAAGAAGTTGGTCAAAATATCATTCATGGGGCTCATTCACCTCCTGGGGATTCAGCCCCTTGCGGACAAAGTAATCCCAGAATTTATCCGCAATTGCTTGGGCATCCGGCAATTGTACAATCATCTCGCCGACTGCGCGGCCATTGACAGCCTTGGTTGCGGCATAAAGGATATTGAGCGGCGTACGGCATTCAAGAATGATATTGCCTAGCACCGGCTCAAATGCAGTCTGACTGGAAAATGTGATGCGCACTTTGCGTCCCGTGC
>CAVGNO010000107.1:1547-6984 GCA_963630475.1 Blautia faecis
TCATCCACTTGCTGCGCCAATTCCTCAGGCGGCGGATTGGCTTCGGCCAGCACTAAGCGTTTTGCCGCCGCAGTCTGCGGCGCACGGAAAATCTGCTCGACTGCGCTCTGCTCGACCAAATGACCTTTGTCAAGCACTGCGACATCCGTGCAAATCTCGCGAATCACACTCATTTCGTGAGTAATCACGATAATCGTAATGCCAAAACGCGAATTCAACTCCTTGAGCAAATGCAAAATCGACGCAGTCGTCTGCGGATCCAACGCACTCGTCGCTTCATCCGAGAGAATAATCTTCGGATTTGTCGCTAACACACGCGCAATCGCGACACGCTGGCGCTGTCCACCCGAAAGCTGCGCAGGATACGCTTTCGCTTTATCCGCCAAGCCGACGACATCGAGCATCTCCTCGGCTTTCTGCTGCGCTTGCTTGCGCGGAATGCCGGCAATTTCCAGCGGAAACATCACGTTGCCCAAAACCGTGCGTTGCATCAGCAAGTTGAAGCCCTGGAAAATCATACCGATATCGCGGCGCGCAAGACGCAACGCTTTGTCCGGCAGCCGCTGCAGCTCCTGACCATTCACGACGACACTGCCCGAAGTCGGCGTCTCCAGCAGATTCAGACAGCGCACTAGCGTGCTCTTGCCCGCACCCGAGAGGCCGATAATGCCGAAGACCGCACCACGCGCGACTTGGAAGGAAATATTGTCCAGCACACGCAGGACACCCTGCGTCGAAGGAAATTCCTTGACCAGCTCCTTAACCGCGATGATCGGCGATGCAGATGATTCCGAAGTAGATTCTGTCATGCTCAATAAAAAATCACTTGCAACAGAGCCGTGAACGCGCAACGCAACCACAGCCGCGCGCCACGGCTCGCGCTTAACTATTTCTCAACAAACGGCACAACTGCGCCGTCGTACTTGCCGTTGATGAAATTGCGGATCTCATCCGACTTCAAGCACTCAACCAGCGCTTTGACAATTGCGTCATTCTGGCGGCCTTCCTTGACAGTGATGATATTCACGTAAGTCTTCGCCGCTTCTGAATCGGACTTCTCTGCGACAATTGCGTCACGGCCAACCGAAAGCTTCGCCTGCAACGCATAGTTGCCATTGAGAACGACCATCGCGACATCGCTGCGCATGCGCGCAAGCTGAGCGGCCTCAAGCTCAATGATGTTGAGCTTCTTCGGATTCTCGACGATGTCCTGCTTGGTCGCAGTCAACCCCGCGCCGTCACGCAGCTTGAGCAGGCCATTGTCAGCAAGCAACAGCAGTGCGCGCGCTTCGTTGGTCGTGTCGTTGGGAACTGCGATTGAGTCGCCATCCGCCAAATCAGCCAATGCACGCTTCTTGCCAGCGTAGATGCCAAACGGCTCGTAGTGAATGCCGCCGGCATTCACCAAGTGCAGACCCTTCTCTTCATTGATTGACTTCAAGAACGGTACATGCTCCATGTAGTTGGCATCAAATTCGCCGCTCTCGACCACCAGATTCGGCTGCACGTAGTCATCAAACGTCTGGACAACCAGCGTGTAGCCCTTTGCCGCCATCAACGGCTTCGCGGCTTCCAGAATCTCCGCATGCGGAGTGATCGACGCAGCAACACGAATCGTGTCCGCAGACGGCGCAGCCGCCTTGCGCCCGCAACCAACTACAAAAAACGCACTCAATGCCACCAGAACCAGCATTAGAAAGAAATTATTTTTCATGGATTAAAACACCTCCATTCAAGTTATGTTTTATTATTCTGCAAATTGTGCTCAAAAATGCCAAAATTTTCGGACACGTACTAAATATACACTATCAAATTCGTTCCAACGCGCGATGCGCAATATCCGTGCGATATTGCACGCCGTCCCACGTGATGCACTTGACTGCCGCGTATGCATTTTTCACCGCGTCCGCAATGTCACTTCCGCGTGCAGTCACACCGAGGACACGCCCACCATTCGTGACAATTTCGCCCTGCGCATTGCGCTTCGTGCCGGCATGGAATACAACCGCGCCAGTCTTTGCCGCATCCTCGAGACCATGAATCGGCAAGCCCTTCGGATAGCTCCCCGGATAGCCTTGCGACGCCATCACGACACATACCGCGGGCTCATCCGACCACTTCAACTGAATCGTATCCAGTTTGCCGTCAGCGACCGCACAAAGTGCTTCAACGAGATCGGATTCCAATCGCATCAGCACCGCCTGCGTCTCCGGATCGCCGAAGCGGACATTGAATTCCAGTAGCTTCGGCCCCTCATTCGTCATCATCAAACCCGCATAGATGATGCCGCGGAAATCAAGCTTGTCAGCTTGAACGCCAGCAAGAAATGGCTTGAGCACGCGTGCATTGATGACATCCCACTGCTCCTGCGTCACAACCGGCGC
Source organism: Blautia faecis (assembly GCA_963630475.1). Lineage (GTDB taxonomy): Bacteria > Verrucomicrobiota > Lentisphaeria > Oligosphaerales > Oligosphaeraceae > CAKUJM01. The sequence continues at coordinate 3,932 of CAVGNO010000107.1, forward strand.
AGGAGAATAAGCACCCATTCCGCCAGTATTCGGTCCATTGTCGCCATCCAATGCGCGCTTGTGATCCTGGCTGGATGCCAATGGCACAATGCTCTTTCCATCGCAGAATGCAAGAATCGACGCTTCCTCACCGACGAGGCATTCTTCGAGTAGCACACGCGCGCCCGCAGCACCGAATGCGCCATCAAAACACGCTTTAATCGCATCAGCCGCCTCGTCCTTGCTTGTCGCGACGATGACTCCCTTGCCTGCCGCCAAGCCATCCGCTTTCACGACTATCGGCGCGCCCTTTTCCTCCAGATAGCGCAATGCCGCTTCCGCATCCGTGAAAACCGCTGCATCTGCAGTCGGCAGACCATGACGGCGCATGAAATCCTTCGCAAACGCTTTGCTGCCCTCCAGCTGCGCGGCAAATTTATCCGGTCCGACAATGCGCAGACCGCGTGCACGGAAGACATCGACAATTCCAGCGCACAGCATCGCTTCCGGCCCTACCATCGTGAGGCCGATTTTGTGCTCCTGGGCAAAATCCGCCAACTCATCCGGTGTATTGGCATCCACGCAGATTGCGTCAGGAATGCCCGGATTGCCCGGCGCCCAATAGAGCCGTCCCGCAAGCGGACTCTGCATCATCTTCCATGCTAAAGCGTGTTCACGCCCGCCCGCGCCAATTAGTAGAATGTCGATTTTTTCCATTATGCAATAACTAAAAACCGCCCCGCATGGCTTCTTTACCAACACGAGGCGGATTTTTATTCACGTGCGCATGATTGTCATCGTGCGCAATTTGACTATTTTACCTCTTCGCCAACGAGCCAGCGGACGAAGCGCACAACTTTGATGCCAGGAGCGACTTTGGCCAAGCTGGTCTTCTCGTCGTTGATCCACGGCATATCCATCAAGCAGCACTCCTTGTACATCTTGCCAAGCTTGCCCTTCAGGATGCCCTCGATCATATTCTCCGGCTTGCCCTTGAGCTGCTCCTTCGCAATCTCGCGCTCCTTGTCGATGATCTCCGCAGGAATCTCGTCGCTGGTGATGTAGCTCGGATTCGATGCGCAGACATGCAATGTGATGTCGTTGAGCAGTGTGTCGTCGCAAGTGCCCTGCACTTCGACCATCGCCGCGAACGGCTGTGCCGGATGCAGATAGAAGCCGATCTTGCTGTTCTCACCGGCAACCCAGCGGATTGCACGGCGCAACTGCATATTCTCACCCAACTTGCCGACCAATGCCTTCAAGTCGCCATCCATGTCCGCCTGCAACTTCGCGGAGACATCGCCATCGACATCGTACTTGACTGCGACTTCAGCGGCTTTCTTGACGAATGCTTTGAAATCATCGGTATTCGCAACGAAGTCCGTCTCGCTCAAGCCCTCGACCAGCGTGTAGGCCTTGCCGTCATTTGCAACGCCCCAGCGGCCCTGAGTTGCACTGCGGCCAGCGCGCTTCTGCGCTTTCGCAATACCCGCTTTGCGGAGGTATTCGACCGCGCCTTCGACATCGCCATTGCTCTCAACCAGTGCTTTCTTGCATTCCATCATGCCGCAACCAGTCTTCTGGCGCAGCTGCATGACCTCTTTTGCAGTAATTTCTGCCATAGTTGTAAATTCCCTGTTATAAAGCTATTCAGACTATTGCAATTAAGCCTCAGCTGCAGGAGCTTCCGCTTCCGCCGGTGCTTCAGTCGCCTTGTCATCCTTCGCAACGGCAACCTCGACTTCAGCAGCCTTTGCAGCGGCACGGCGCTTTGCATTGACCTCAACGCCTTCCTTGATCGCGCCAGTCAAAGCATCCGTGATGACCTTGATGGAGCGCAGAGCATCATCATTGCCCGGAATCACATAGTCAATACCATCCGGATCGCAGTTGGAGTCGACCAGTGCGACAATCGGAATATTCAATTTCTCTGCTTCGCTGACCGCGATGTGCTCGCGATCGACGTCGATGACGACGATTGCGGCCGGCAGACCGCGCAGATTTGCAATACCGCCGAGCGTTGTCTGCAGCTTGCCCAGCTCCTTGCGCAGCATCGCGGCTTCCTTCTTCGGGAGGCGATCCAGTGCGCCATCAGCATCACGCTCAATCAGCTTCTTCATGAAGGAGACGCGCGTTGAGACGACCGAGCGGTTGGTCAAAGTACCACCCAGCCAGCGGTCGCACATATACGGCATATTCACGCTCTCGGCTGCCGCCTTCACTGTCTCTTGCGCTTGGCGCTTTGCGCCGACGAAGAGGATCTGACCGCCCGCTGACGCAACCTGGGTCAGGAAATCGCATGCCACTGCGAGCTGCTTCATGGTCTTGCCCAGATCAAAAATGGTGATACCGCTGCGAGTACCATAGATGTACTTCTTCATCTTGGGGTTCCAGCGACGAGTCTGATGGCCGAAATGCACGCCTGCTTCCAGCAAATCAGTAATAGTAGTTTTTGCCACGGTGACTTCTCCTTACCAGGTTGTCCAGCGCTTTTCGCGAAACGAAGCGCCAGTACAGTTTGTTTAAGTGTGCCCGAATCCTTGACTATCTGGACGCGGACGAGTGCATAATGTAACTCGTATCCCGGAGTTTGCAATGCACATCAGCATGCAAAACACATCGCTGTCATTTCCATTTTTAGAACGATTCTAAATTACATTATGCAAAAGGACTGAAACCACAATAACCACACAAGAAATTATTCGCCATGTCAGAAATCAGCGACCGTATTCAATTTCTCCGCGACCAGATTCGCCATCACGACCGGCTATACTATATCGACGCCACACCTGAAATCAGCGACCGCGACTATGATGCGCTGTATGCGGAATTGCGCGAACTGGAACGGCAGCATCCGGAGCTCGTCACGCCCGATTCGCCCACGCAGCGTATGCATGGCGGAGTGAGCATCGGCTTTGTCACTGTCCAACACACTACGCCAATGCTGTCGCTGGAAAACACATACAACGCCGATGAGCTAGCGCGTTTTCACGAGAGCGTCGTCCGCGGACTGCATGGCGAACAGCCGGAATATGTCATCGAACCCAAAATTGACGGCATCTCCATTGCCGTGC
>CAVGNO010000108.1:0-1971 GCA_963630475.1 Blautia faecis
ACCCCCGACATCGCGCATTGCGCGGAATGCATTATTGTCCACGAAAAGCACGAAATGCACGAAATGCTTTGGCGGATAACCCTTGGCCATCGCGGTACGACATCGCACATCAATCAGATGACCTCCCAATGACCGGTTTTGTCGCTGCCGATGCGTTGGATGACGCCTTTATCGCAAAGTCTCAATAATATCCGTTTGATGGTCCTTAAAGGAATGTTTGTGGATTGAGTCAATTGCTGTGATGTTACACTGCTGTTCTTTTGCAACTGTTTCACAACAACAGTCTCTTTCGTTGAAAGGATATCGTTATTTACAGTGCCATTCTTGTCATTTACAGTGCCATTTTGTTTGTTTACAGTGTCATTTTGTTTGTTTACAGTGTCATTTTGTTTGTTTACAGTGTCACTTTGCTCTTTTACAGTGCCACTTTCAATTGGATTAAAGTCCTGATTGCGGTAGATGGTGAATCGGAGGAATATCTCTCCACCGGTGATTTCCATTTCCTTGAGTCCCGCTTCCTTAAGTGCGGTGTTGATTTTATAGATGCCGCTTCCCCAGCCTTCGATGAGGTTCATGTAGGAGAATGCTTTAGCCAGCGCTTCATTTCGGATGCGCGATACACCTTTTTGCATGAGCTCAATGGTTTGATCCAAAGGCAGTTTGCCGGGGCAGAATACCTCCAGTCGGTCGTCGAATATTGCGACTTGGATGTTTCCTCCCGCAAGATAGCTGCGGTGCAGAGTGCAGTTGATGAGCAGTTCGCGAATGGCGACTGATGGGATTTCGTAGATGTCTTGGCGATAGAGGCCTTTAATGCGCGCGCCGAGCTTGATATTCCGCAGGACGAATTGCAATGCCTCTTCCTGCTGATTTTGCACCGGTCCGTCGAATTCCCGTTTACTACTGCGGCTGTGCCGAGTAGAATTCCAGGATTAGTTCAAGCACGTTATCTGGATTGCGGAGGCCGGGGTGAGTGCAGGGCACGACGGTATGCTTATATGGCAGTGGTTCGGGGAGGCGTGTGTTTTCGATCGCGACTTTGCCGTCGTAGCGGCCGGCGATAATGCTGACGGGTGGCAACAACGCAGGAGCGGGGATTTGGGAGACAAATGAGTCGTCGTCGGGTGACATATCCTGCAGTGACGCATTGATATATTCGACACCGGGTAGTTCGCCGATGTATGCCAATACGGAGCCGCGGTTTGGCGGTCCGAGCATGACGATTGCGCTAATGCGGCGGCATTCCGCTTCACTCATTTGCGCCATTGCGCCGCGCAGGATAAGTCCGCCCATGCTGTGAGTGAGGAAGAAGAGCTCTTCATCCGGCGGCAGTGCGGCTACCAGCTTGCGAAATTGAGCAAGGAAGATATTGCAGTGCTCTTCGAGTCTTGATTGTGCTGTCGGGTAGTCGTAATTATAGCAGTCGAAGCCGTGGTCGGCGAGCGCATAAGCCAGTTCCTGCATTGACCGCGCACGCACACCCCAGCCGTGGATGATGACGACGGTGCGGCCGGTGTCGCGTTTAGCGGGTGTGTAGGAGAAGCGGCATCCGTCGTCGAAGTAGTTGGCAATGACCGATGTCGGGCGATTGGCAAGTAGCGACGAGAGCTGTTCGTCAGTGACGCCGCGCGCGACGCGCACATCGTCTGCATCCAGGATGCGCCACCATCCGCTGATTGTATTGAACTGCAGTTTCCAGTCCCCGGCTTCGTATGTCTCCCACCATACTTTGCCGCCGAATGTGGGAAAGTCGATATTGACTGTCGCATTATCTGCAAGCAGCTGGGATAACTCGCCCGATACCGCGTTTTGCTTGAATTGTTCGATAAGCTCCGCTTTCATGTCAGTTTCCTGATTGACAAGTGTCGGTGTTTCCCCCGCATGACAAATCATTACGGAGATTATCATGACCAGGAATGTGTGGATGACTTTCATGATGGTAATATCGTGTCGCGATGCGTGTGATTACTC
>CAVGNO010000108.1:2012-4664 GCA_963630475.1 Blautia faecis
CTCCGCGTTATGCCGCTTGCGCTTGCAGAAGAAATTCTGCCAGTCGCCGAAGACTTCCCAGCCGGCTTCCGCGGCAATTGTCATGAGCAGTTCGACGCCGGGGCGATGGCCGGAATGAAATGAATTTGCCAGCGCGATAATGCCGTCATCTGCGGTGTATTGCTCCCAGTTTGCAACAAACTGCTTGAGCTGCGCGGGTGAATTCATGAAACGCCCCCCCGCCAGGCCATTGCAGATGACAAGCGAAAATCTGCGCTGCGGAATAAATGACGATGCGTCTCCACAGACAAATTCCGCGTGTTGCGTCGCGTATTTTGCAAAGCATTTGCTCCGATGCGGATCATGTGGGAGAAGCCGATGCTGCGCCATCCAGACTTCCAACGGCTCAGTCGTGACACCCAGGACATCGCGGATGGCAAATTCTGCCGCAATCTCGAGTGTGCCCTGCCCAATGCCGCAGCCCAGATCCAGCAGGGATTGCGGATGCGGATTCAGCCGTGACAGCATTTGCAGCTGTTCCGGGTAGCGTCCGTCGCATGTGCCATAGCGCGGCGGATCCGCCATTGCGCAGAAGAGTGCAAAGAGCTCCGTTTCGGCAAAGACGAGTCGCCCAGCGTACTGCGGCAGTTCGGCCCAGAAATCGATGATATTCTCGATTGCGCCAGGGGAAAGCAGCTGTGGCACCCATGATGGGTCATGCAGGAATGCGCGTGCCAGCGCGCTTAATTCGCGGCGGACGCTCTCCCACGGGATGAAGCACTCGATGCGGCCGCGCAACGCGCTGTCAGCGATTACGCCGGGTGTCCAAGCGCATCCGCTGTGGCGATACCAGTTTTCCAGCATCGCGCCGCACTGGCGATTATACTTTTGCAATTCATGAAACATAAGTGACGACACGTGTAATATAATTTAGATACTGCCGGCGCAGGGAAGTCTTTAGTTCATTATATTATGCGAAGTTGCGTGTTTTCACTGCTTTAGTGATGAAAAATGTTTTTCATCGCTGGGGTTTAGCTATAATCATAAGGAATTCACTGCTGTGAAAAAGAACGAATCGAAGAAGATTCGGGTGTTGCTGGCATACTCCGGCGGCCTCGATACCAGTTGCATTCTTACCTGGTTGCAGGAAAAGTACAATGCAGAAGTCATCACATATTGCGCAGATGTAGGACAGGGCGAGGAGCTCTCCGGATTGCACGAGAAAGCGAAAGCGTGTGGCGCAATCAAGTCGTATGTCGAGGATTTGACGGAAGAATTTGCTCGCGACTACATCTTCCCGATGTTCCAGGCAAATGCCATCTACGAGAATATGTATCTGCTGGGCACATCCATTGCGCGTCCGCTGATTGCAAAGCGCTTGGTTGAAGTTGCCGAGCAGGAGCATTGCGACTACATCTGCCATGGCGCGACTGGCAAGGGCAATGACCAGATCCGCTTCGAGCTCTCCGCTTACGCATTGAATCCGAAAGTCAAATTCATGGACATCTGGCGTAATCCGGATTGGCCGTTCAAGTCCCGTACTGACCTCATCAAGTACGCGAAAGACCGTAAGATTCCGATCACGGTCACTGCGAAGAAGCCCTATTCGGAAGACCGCAATCTGCTTCACATCTCCTTCGAAGGCGGCGAATTGGAAGATCCGTGGAAGGAAGCACCGGAGGAATGCCATGTCCTGACCACTCCGGTTGAAAAAGCGCCGAATACGCCGGAGTATATCACTATCAGCTTTGAGAAGGGTATCCCTGTCGCACTCGACGGCAAAGCACTCTCGCCTGCGAACATGATGCGCGAGCTCAACCGCCTCGGCGGCAAGCACGGCATCGGCCGTATCGATATTGTCGAGACGCGTTACACCGGCATGAAGGACCGCGGCGTCTATGAGACTCCGGGCGGAACAATTCTGCTGGCTGCGCACCGCGCGATGGAGTCCATCACGATGGACCGCGAAGTCATGAGCACGCGTGACAGCTTGATCAACCACTACTCCAACTTGGTCTATGACGGATACTGGTTTGCGCCGGAGCGCGAATTCCTCCAGGCCGCAATCACCAAGAGCCAGGAGAATGTCACCGGCGATGTCCGCTGCAAGCTCTACAAGGGCGTCTGCTATATCGTCGGCCGCCGCTCGCCGTACACGCTGTATGATCCGGAAGTCGTCACATTCGAGAAGGACGACGTCTATAATCAGCAGGATGCGACTGGCTTCATCAAGCTCAATGCGCTGCGTCTGCGCATTTGCGCGAATGCAAAGAAGCCGTCGGATGATGAGTGCGCATGCCCGAAGAAATCCGCGTGCTGCAAGAAATCAACCGCGAAAAAGAGCACTGCAAAGAAATAATCTGCACTGCGCATAACGACATTGACATCAGCAGGAAATCGAAGGGGATTGACGCTTCTTCGATTTCCTGCATTATTGTATTTTCTTCATAACACTATACTATGCAAGTAGAACTTTTGAAAGCCAAACTCCATCGCGTCGAAGTGACTTCCTGCGATCTTCAATATGAAGGCAGTATGGCAATTGACTCGGAATGCCTCGAGATGGCCGGGATTCTTCCTTATGAAAAAATCCTAATCGTCAATAATAACAACGGAAGCCGGATTGAGACTTATGCGATTCCGGCACAGCGCGGTAGCCGTGTCTTCTGCCTC
>CAVGNO010000108.1:4674-5157 GCA_963630475.1 Blautia faecis
GGCATGGCCGGCGATATCGTCACAATCATGGTATTCGCACATTATACACCGGAAGAAGCAAGGAATCATCATCCGCAAGTCGTCCTCTTCGCCGACCATAACCGGCATGTCGAAATGAAATAATCATAACGAAAGAGCGGCGTTGCACGGATTCATGGGATGATGAAAATGGCAAAGAAATCGACCGAGGAGACCATCAATATCGATGCAATCCTCTTTAAGTGCAGGGATATCCTGCGTGCAGCGCGTAACTCCGGCTCATTCTTCGAAAAGCGCGATATGATGCTAACGCTGGTCTTCCTGCGCTTTATCGGAGAAAAATACGAGGACGGTGTCATTAAGCTGCGTCAGACGCTGATCGGTCGCGGGCTGGATCCGGATGATGAGGATATTTGTCCTATATTAATCAAGGGGGCGATAGAAGAAGCAAGCAAGTGAAGGAGACGTGGATGTATCAGCCGCCATTTGAAATCACGTCAAGAA
>CAVGNO010000108.1:5167-6822 GCA_963630475.1 Blautia faecis
AGAATTATCGAGCTGATTTCTCGGATTTCTGAAAGAATCGGTGAGATACACGCGCTTCGCAATTCTCCTGCGCACGTAAAGCTCCGCAAAAACAATAGGATAAAGACCATCCATTCTTCTCTTTCCATCGAGAACAACAGCTTGAGCATCGAGCAGATTACTGCCATTCTCGAAGGGAAGAAGGTCTTGGGAAGTCCGCGCGAGATAACGGAAGTAAAAAATGCAATAAATGCGTATGACCTGCTCTTGAAATTGAATCCATTGAGCGAGACGGACCTGTTAAATGCGCATAAGCAAATGATGTTCGGTTTGGTGACCGAATGTGGAAAGTATCGATCCCGTGAAGTCGGGATATTTGATGGAGATCGCGTTGTGCATATCGCTCCTCCAGCGGATCGCGTCCCTTTGCTCATGGCGGATTTATTCGGATGGCTTAAATCAAGCGACGCACATCCGTTGATAAAAAGCTGTGTGTTTCATTATGAATTCGAATTCATTCATCCATTTCAGGATGGTAACGGAAGAATGGGAAGGCTGTGGCAGACCGTGATTCTCAAGGAATGGCGAGAGATTTTTGCATGGATGCCGGTCGAAACGCTGATCAAGGAAAACCAAAGAGAGTATTACGCTGCACTTGGTGCGAGCGACAGCAACGCCAGTAGTACTGGATTTATCGAATTCATGCTGACACTCCTCATCAGGACGATAGAGGAAGCCATCGCGAGCGAAAATGTGACTGCAAAGGTTACAGAAAAGGTGACTGTAAAGGTTACTGTAAATCAGCGTAAGATTCTGGATGCATTGGTCAGAAATCCGCATGCGACGCAGGCTGAATTGGCGTATATTGTCGGCATTACAAGAAAGAGCATTATCGCGAACATGAAGAAGCTTCAGGAGTTGGGACTGATTCGGCGAAGTGGCTCGGATAAGAATGGCTTATGGATCGTGGAGGGCGTGATGGCATGTCAAAGATGAAAAAGTATAGTGGGCGCTACTGCGAATCGGAATACGAGAATGCGTTTATTGCTCTTCTGGAATCAGTCGGCTGGCGTGTATTTCGGATGGCGTGAAGACTAGGCTTGGAACAGTCCGCACGCCGTACGAGCATTTCTATGCTTGGCGCCGCGTAAATGACAATGACAAGATTTCCATTATCGTAACGCAGTAAATAAAACCAGGTTGAAAACCTCAAAAATTGCGTTATCTTAAAACGGCATTTTGAAATAACGCATTTTTTTTGAGAGACGCAAATGTATATCAGACGACACATCGAAAAATCTTTTCTTCGGGCAAACCGCTTCTTTCCTGCGCTACTTGTCACGGGTGCAAGACAGGTTGGCAAGACTACGTTCCTGCACAGCATTGCTGAATCTGGACGGCGTTTTGTTTCTCTCGATGTTCCCGATGTTCAGGCGCTGGCACGGGCGGAGCCGCGGCTTTTCCTCGATGATAATCCGCCGCCTGTGACGATAGACGAGATACAGTATGTTCCCGAGCTTCTCCCATATATAAAGGAGCGTATTGACAATGCGCGGCGCGAGAATCCCGATAAGGCCGTAGGGATGTACTGGCTGACCGGGTCGCAGCAATTCAAGATGATGAAGAAGGTCACGGAATCCTTGGCGGGACGGATTGGCATTTTCAATCTCTTTGGC
>CAVGNO010000109.1:0-5730 GCA_963630475.1 Blautia faecis
TGTCCAACCCCAATGCGTATTTCTGGATATCTTCCTTGTAATCGAGCAGGAGCTGACGTTGGATATTCAGAGTCTTTTCGAATGTATGTGTTTCGAAATAAGGAACTAGCACTGCTGGCATGCCGCCGAGCAGGATATAATCCATGAAAAGCGAAAAATAGCGGTTCAATTCACTCTCTGAAAATGGCTTGAGCTCAAGCAAATGCGAGAGCATATCCTCTGCAAGATCTTCTCCATAGCCATTTGCCCAGAGAAATTCCTCAAAATCAAAAGAGCGCATCGTATAATCGCATTTATAGCCGACGCTGTTTGATTCTATGCGTTGCTGTTGAATCCCCAGCAGCGAGCCGCTGCATATCACATCAAAACGCCCATCCTGCTTGAAGAATTTCAATGAAGTCGCGATTTCAGGGAACGCTTGAATCTCATCAAAGAAAATCAGCGTCTTGCCGGCTTCAAAACGAAATGATGGATTGATGCGCGAAATTAAATGAATTATCGATTCTGCATTATAGCCATTCGCAATGATGTCACGATAATACGGATTCTCGACAAAATTGAGTTCGACTACATGTTCATAGTGTTCCTCGGCAAAATGGCGAATCGCCGCAGTCTTGCCAACCTGACGCGCACCACGCACAATCAATGGCAAACGCGCGGAATCGGAATGCCAATCAGATAAGAATTTGTCTATTCGGCGACGGAGATACATACGTGTGGCGGCGACAACACTGCGGTCTTTGTGATGGGAAAATCTGCGATTGCTGTAATATATCCTGTTTCGTACGCAATTTCACAAAATCCGGCGATATTTGGCCGGTATTTTCACAAAATCCGGCGATATTTTGGCGATATTTTCACAAAAAAACACCCGGAGCGCGCGCTCCGGGCACAGAACAAGTAGGGCCGGCGGCTTGTCCCCGGCCTGGCGTCAGCCCCCAACATCCCGACGGCTTCCCGGCCTGGCATCGGGCCCAAACATCCCGACGGCTTCCATATCGCGAATTTCGCTTTGCGCAAAAAAACACCCTGGTTGATTGGAGTCAGGAGAAGCAATCAACCAGGGTGTTCTGTTTCTGCGTGTGTGTGTGGAGAAATTACATGTTGCTGAAGAATTGGAAGCCCGGATAAGCGTCGCCGCCATGTTCACCGAGGTCGAGACCGCGCAGCTCTTCTTCTTCAGAGACTCTGATACCGCAGATCTTCTTCAAGATGTAGAAGATAGCGAATGAGGTAACGAATGCGCAGATACCGATTACGACGACACCGAGCAATTGCACTTTGAAAGTGTAATCCGGCGCGAACATACCGACTGCCAGCGTTCCCCAGACACCGTTGACCAAGTGCACTGAAAGTGCGCCAACCGGGTCATCCAGATGGATACGGTCGAAGAAGAGCACAGCGAACACTACGATGATACCCGCGACAGCGCCGATGAAGGTTGCAGCAGCGACACTCACGCAGTCTGCACCAGCGGTGATGCCGACCAAACCGGCGAGGATACCGTTCAATGTCATGGAGAGATCAACGTGCTTGAGCAGGAATTTGCCGGTGAGCATGCTGGTAATCAGCGCAGCACTTGCGGCAATCATGGTGTTGACCAACGCCAAGCTGACGATACCGGGATCTGCGCTCAATGCGGATGCGCCGTTGAAGCCGAACCATCCAAGCCAGAGCAGGAATACACCGATGGTGACCAGCGGCATGCTGTGACCCGGAATCGGCATCACTTTGCCATCGACATACTTGCCAATGCGCGGTCCGAGCAGGATGACACCCGAGAGAGCTGCCCAGCCACCAATGCTGTGCACAAATGTCGAACCCGCGAAGTCATGGAAGTTGAGCGCTGCCAACCAGCCGCCGCCCCATCCCCAGGAACCCAGCACTGGGTAGACAAGTGAGACGTAGATGGCCGTGAAGATGAGGTATGTGCTCAACTTGACGCGCTCGGCGACTGCACCGGAGACGATGGTCGCGGCCGTCGCGGCAAACATGCCCTGGAAGAAGAAATCTGTCCAGTAAGTGAAGCAGCCGGACTTGTAAGCCGTGGTCAAGCCGCCTTCGGGCAGATGAACGCCGAAGCCGGTGAAGCCGAGGACGTTATGCCATATCCAAGCAGTGCCCGGATACATCAGCGCAAAACCGATTACTGCGTAGGTCAGGAAACCGATTGCCGGAGTAACAGTGTTTTTGAAAAGGATGTTCGTGCAGTTTTTCGCACGGCACAAGCCACTCTCGACACATGCGAAGCCGAGGTGCATCAGGAAGACCAGGCAGCCGCCCAGCATCACCCACAAGTTGTTAACCGCAAATAATGCCAGATCTCCGCTGGATGCCGATGCCGCTTCCTGCGCCCAGCACGGCGCACTCATCAGCAAAAGCAATGGAATTATACCAGATAACTTTTTCATCTCAGTCGAATCCTATTGTAAAATGTTCCTTTACTTGATGGATAAAGAATGGCCTAGCCAATCGCGCTAGAACCACGCTCGCCAGTGCGAATCCGAATGCACTCATCCATCGGCAGAACAAAAATCTTGCCATCACCGATGTGACCAGTGCGGGCGCCCTCGCAGATGCCCTCGATCGTCTTCTCGACATATTCGTCATTCACACCAATGGCCAGACGAACTTTCTTCAACAAGTTGACTTCCTGTAAAGCACCACGCCACGCTTTGACATAGCCGCGTTGCTGACCACATCCCAGAGCGTTGGTGACGGAGATCTTGAAAATACTGCGGGCATATAAAGCCTGCTTGACCGCATTCAGACGGTCAGGTTGGATGTAAGCAATTATCAGCTTCATCTTCAACTCCTGAGGTTGGAATCTATTCACTAACAAACGAATGAAAAACTGTCATGCCAGTAAAGCATAGAGCGTGCCAAATCTATAAACGCTACAAGACTCCTGCGTGTAAGCCAAGCGGCGGAGTACAACTATATCAATTACAGATTTTGTAAAGTTTACATCGACTGTAATGTAAAGAAACGCGATATACTGTCGTAATTTGTCAAATTCTGACCTTGCAAAATATTTTAGATGAGTTACTTTATATCACAATTACGAAGTACTGAAGTAGAGTATAGAGCTATGGTACAGATTGTAGACGACAGAGAGTTCAGCGAGTTGTTGCATTTACGTTCTCAAGTATTGCTAGCCAATGCGTTGGATATAGTTGGTGCGGGTGCGGAGAACTTTGTGCTGACGCGTCCGCTATTGACGATGTTGCAAGCAGAGAGTTCTCAACTGGAGGAGTTGTTGGATGCATACGGTGCGCGTCACAGTGAGATGTGGTATCACTATCGCATGCACATTGCGATGCTGAAGAATTTCAGCACTGCTGGGTATGAGTTATTGCATTTACGTCATTCGGCATCGTCATACGATTTCCGGGAGGACGTGACAGATTTTCGGCAAGCGACAGATGAAGCGATCTACTATGTCGCTGCGTTTTTGCATTGTACGCTGAAGCAGCTTCTGGGTGATGTCCATACATTGCCGATTCCGGAACCGGAGCCGATGACTGTATTTGATTATTCGGAGCATTTGCCGGAGGGCGTCTTACGCAATGACCGTCCGATTGCGTTGCGGACGACTCCGCAGGAGCTGGTAACGCGGCTTGCGACGACATTTTTGAACAGCACTGAGGATTCGATTTTTTTGGACCGTGCAGCGAAGAGCCATGCGCCGGAGTGGCGTGGGTTAGATTTTGAGCGCCTCTCCGAAGCGTCGATTCGCGATTTTGAGGAGAAATTCCACTCTTTGCAATCGATGTATGATACATACGTGTCATTGACCACGATGGAAGGCAATGACTCATCATTGCGGCAATTGCGCGGATTGATCAGCGTTGTCCTGCATCTATTGAAAGTCCTCACCATCTTCATTCACTTTTACGAACGCCATATTGTAATTCAGGGCGACGAGCTGTTTTGTCATAAGAACTGCGTATTAGGTGGCAACTGGTATCTGGAGTTAATCACTCACTATCTCTGCCACTACAGCTACCGTTTCCTGATGGTCGCGCGTGGCGTTTGCCAGCACATGCTCCAGCGTTATGCGGTAATTGGGAGCATCGAAGTGCCGGTGCCGCCATATTTTGGCTTCCATGTGCGGCCTTCGACTTTGATTTCAGCGATTGTGCGTCACTACGGCAGCAAAGTCAAGATGGTGTTGGACAAGGAATATGACGCGAGCGTGCCGATGAATCTATTCCTAGCGAACGAGTGGATTAACCAGCTCAAGCGCCAGCATGTCGGCGATGAATTAGTCAAGATGACGGATGTGCTCAAGGAGCTGCAGCAGCGCATTGACGCGGGTGAAATCAGCCGCCAGGAAGCGGTCAGCAAAGTAATCAAGCATTTGGCGACGCAGAATTTGATTCGCGTGCTGGTCTATCCGCTGAAGATCGATTCGATTGTGCAGGGTTCGACTGCGCCGACGCTATTAGAGCTGTCGCAAGCGGTGATTGCGAATCTGCATGCGCAGCGCCATATCAATATCAATTATCCGATCAACGTCCAATTCTGCGGCGATACGCGTGTGCTCAATGACATCAAGCTGCTGGCGAAATACAACTACGGCGAAAATGAATATGGATCGAATATATCGCTGCCGCAGGAGCTGGCTTATTTGAAATATTCGCGCCCGACGGCATGATGTCAAATATGGATGATGGAAGGTATTACGAGACGCCATTAGCGCGTCAGGAGTTGCTGGTTGGGCATCAGAGCACGGCGCGAGTACGTGCCGCCAACGTGCTGTTATGCGGAGTGGGCGGTGTCGGCAGCTGGGTTGCCGAGACGCTCGTGCGCAGTGGCATCGGTCATCTTATAATCGTTGATTTTGATACAATTAAACCGAGCAACTTGAATCGGCAAGCCGAAGCGCTCAATAGCACGATTGGCAAAAGCAAATGCGCAGTGATGGCGGAGCGCTTGAAGGATATCTCGACAGATTGCGAAATAGTATATTACGAGCGACGTCTGACCGAAGAGAATATCCCCGCATTGCTTGATGAACGCAAGTGGGATGCGGTGGTGGATTGCATTGATGACCGCAATGCAAAACTGGCGTTGCTCGAACAGTGCGTGAAGCGCAATTTACGCGTCGTAAGCAGCATGGGCGCAGCCGGAAAAGTCGAGCCGGAATGCATCACGACTGCGGATATCAGCAATACCGATGGATGCCCGGTCGCAAAATTGATGCGCAAGAGCTTGCGTAAGCGCGGCATTGACCACGGCGTAACTTGCGTCTATTCGCCGGAGCTGCCAGTGCTGTACACAATGCCTGACGCGGAGGAGGTAGGCGAACGCCGGCCTTTGGGATCGCTGATGCTGGTGACTGCATCCTTCGGACTGCGCGTCGCCGACGCCGTATTGCGGCCGATTCTACAGTTAAATACATTGCCGCATCGCGGCGGATGGCGAAGGAAATAAGGATTTATGGCTACGCTTACGCTTGAACAACTGAATAAGCTGATGACGGATTTGGAGTCTGAATCCGTCGAGCGTACGCGCGCATTCGATAAAATCGACAAGATGGGGCAGGCGATTTGCGCATTTGCCAACGATTTGCCTGCGCGCGGAAAACCCGGCTATCTTTTGCTTGGCGTGGAAAATGATGGACGGCCATCAGGAAGGCGGATAGATGACGACCATCTTACATCCTTGGGCGCAATGAAAACCGAAGGACAGTTGTTGCCGCCGCCTGCGATGGCAATTGACGTC
>CAVGNO010000109.1:5740-6584 GCA_963630475.1 Blautia faecis
TTCCATCGCTTTATCCGCCAATACGCTATAAAGGGCAGATTTGGGTGCGCATCGGGGCAAGAAAAGCTCTCGCAAGTGAAGAAGATGAGCACATCCTGGAAGAAAAAGGACGCGTCGCTGAAACGCGCTTCGAAGAAATGCCATGCCGTGGCGGCGCACAGCTCAATGACTTGGATCTGGAGCTCTTCCGGAATGTCTATTTGCCGCGCGCAATTCAATCCGAAACGATTGATGACGACGTAAGGAGTGTCTCCGATCAGCTAGCTTCCCTGCGATTCTATAATCGTCAATATTCGACGCCTACTAATCTTGGAATGCTGCTATTTGGCAAGCATCCAGAGCTATATATCCCCTCGGCTTATATTCAGTATGTCAAGTTCGGCGGCGATAGCGTGACTGGCGATATTCTCATCGAACATGCGTATAAAGGGCCGCTACTGAAAACTGTAAAGCAAATCGACGATTTTGTTAAAATCGGTATCGCCGCGCCACATTCAGAAAGAATATCTACTCTGCAAGAGAAAATTTCGTATGCATACCCAAGCTGGGCTCTACGAGAATTGATTCTGAATGCAATCATCCATCGCGATTACCAAATCGGTAACGCGCCGATTAAATTGTATGATTACGACGGCAACCGGCTGGAAATCTCTAACCCGGGCGGACTATATGGTCAGGCGAATGATGATAATTTCCCAAACGTCAATGACTACCGTAATCCATTGCTCGCTGAAGCAATGAAAGTGATGGGATATGTCAATAAATTCAACCGCGGTGTCAATAAAGTTAAGGAAGAATCCGAGCAGAATGGTAATCCGCCACTCGTATTCGAATGCACTTCACA
>CAVGNO010000110.1:0-6532 GCA_963630475.1 Blautia faecis
GAGGATTCCGCGCAGAAATCGTGAGATATACCGGTATTCCAAGCCGAACCAGTCGAGTTGCTCCCATGGAATTGCGCATTCGTCATGCAGCCGTTTCACTTCATCGATCATTCCGGCTTGCAATCGCGCGTCGAGACGGACTGCGATGCGTTCGCGCACGACTTCGCGAGAGAATTTTGGCGCGATGATGATCGTATTTTCCAGCGGACGGCTTTTAACCGAGCACTCGGGATGGCGTGCGATTTCGATTGCGCGAATCACTCGGCGGCTTTGCGTGAGGTCAGTGCGCGCGAGTAATTCGTCGCTTGCGCAATTGCGCAGAATTGCGATCAGTTCTGGTAGTGTCTTCGGTTCTAATTCCGCGCGCAACTGCTGATCTGGCTCGCCGCCAATCATCGCATAGCCATTGAGCAACGCCGAGATATAAAGCGGCGTGCCACCACAGATTATGGGCATGCGTCCGCGCGCGACGATGTCGTTTAGCGCTTGGCGCGCTAGATCGAGATATTTGAAGAGATCGAAGCGCACAGCAGGTTCGGCGACATCGATGAGATGATACGGAATCTGCGTGCCATCGGGGCAGATATATTCGTCCAAATCCTTACCTGTCCCGAGGTCGAGGCCGCGATAGATCTGCCGCGAATCCGCGCTGATGATTTCGCCGCCGAAATGCCGCGCAAGCTGCACTGCAAGATGCGTCTTGCCAGTCGCGGTCGGGCCAGTGACAATCACGACCTGCGCTTTTGCTGCTTCGAGTGAGAGATCAACAATGCGTGAATCGTCGGACATATTCGAATTTACGCTTCGTTGTTTGGCTTGCCCGTCGCAGGACCGAATTTGAGCAGTCTGCGCTGCTTGCGATTCAGCTTCGGCGTGCCATCGGGATTATACTGCTGCCTGATGACATTGCCCTTGTTGGAGACACCGACTGTGAAACGCTGCGACGGCTTTTTGTCAAAGCGTTTGGGTGCGCCGAATGCATGCGGCTGCGCGTTGCTTTTGCGTTCACTGCGCTCCGGCCGCTCACTGCGCTCTCCACGTCCTTCACTGTATTCTGCGCGTTCTTCGCGCGGTTTGCGCTCTGTACGCTCACTGCGCTCATAGCGTCTTGCGCCCTGCTCTGTGCGTTCACCGCGTTCGCGGCGCGGCGTGCGTTCGCGGCGTTCTCCGCGTGCGCCATTGCGGTTTCCGCCACGCGGGCGGTTGATGAGCCGTTCGACTTTCTCCTGTGGCAAACCGATATTTTCTGGTCCCTGATCTGCGGTGAGTGCCAATTGGCGTGAAATCATCTTCGTAAAGAGCACTGCGGGATCCTGATCTTGTTTTTCAATCATTTCCAGGATTGTGTTATAGAGCTGCGGATCCAGCTCGTTCGCAAAGAGCTCGGCGAGGAGTTTTTCGAGGCGCTGGTGATTGACTTCGCTGCGGGTTGGAATCATCGCAGGCGAGAGCGCAGCACCGACATTGCGGCGAATCGTCTCCAGCTGGCGCAATTCACGCGGCGTGACCAAAGTGATTGCTTTGCCCATTTTGCCGGCACGACCCGTACGGCCAATACGATGGACATACGACCGGCTGTCAAATGGCAAGTGGTAGTTGAATACATGCGTCACATCTTCGACATCGAGACCGCGCGCTGCGACATCGGTCGCGACCATGATATCAAAATCGCCGCGGCGGAATGCCGCCATCACGCGCGAACGCTGATTCTGTTCCATATCGCCATGGAGGCAATTGACATTGTAGCCGCGGCCGCCTAGCAGGATATTCAAGTGGTCTGCTTCTTCACGCGTGCGGCAGAAGATAATCGCTTTGCCGACTTCCTCGCAGTCGATTAGACGGATAATCGCGTTCGTGCGCTCATAATCCTCGATGACAAAGAAGCACTGCTGGATATTTTCGTTGTTCGCCAGCGCCGCGCCGCAGTCAGTCTCGATATTGAGCGGGTCATTGAGGATTGTCTCGGCTAAATGGACGACTTGCTTGGGCATCGTCGCGGAAAAGAGCATGGTCTGGTGCGGACCGGGGAAATGCTCAAAAATTGTGCGCACATCATCGATGAAGCCCATATCGAGCATTTCATCCGCTTCATCAACAATGATGACTGCGGGATTGACGCCGTCGAAATGGCCGGAATCCATCAAGTCAATCAAGCGCCCCGGCGTCGCGACGAGGATATTGACGCCTTTGCGGAGGAGTTCCTCCTGGCGCGAATAGGACTGACCGCCAGTGAATGCGGCTGGCTTGAGCCCCGTGTATTTCCCCAGACGGTAGAGCTCGCTGGATACTTGCGCTGCAAGCTCACGCGTTGGCGTCAAAACTAGCATCTGCAAGCCATCAGTGCCCATAATGCGCTGCATGCCGGAGAGACCGAACGCGGCAGTCTTCCCCGTGCCAGTCAATGCTTGCCCTAAAATATCGCGGCCGAGCAATGCCGGCGGAATCGCTTTCATCTGAATTGGCGTCGGCTCCGTGAAACCAGCTTCATTCACCGCACGCTGCAATTCATCGCATAAACCAAATTCATTGAAAGTGACAGACGAAGACGACTCTTGGGGATCTAAATTTTCCATTTACTGCTATGAAAATAGTATCTATTGACGTAATTTTATCGTAAATGGCATAATATATACGTTATTGTCGTAATTAGAGAGTGCTCTTTACCGGAGCTTAATCATCAGGATGATGACGATTGGCATGAGCACTGCTTGCATGAGCATGAAGCGCATAAGCACTTGCGTATCGGACCAGCCGAGATTTTTGCGGCAGTGGTCGTGAATGGGGAAGCGGTAGCGCCGGAGGACTTTCACCAATTTGATTTGGCGTTCGGCTTCTTCATCGGAAGCAAAATTTTCCGGATGAACAGGATTTGGAATTGATGAGAGGGGCGGACGTGTATCGATGCCGCATTTGCGCAATATGCGCAGGATGATCAGCTTGATGAGCCCCGCGCCACCATTTACGAAGAGAATTGGCGCGACTGCGAAGAGCATGAATGGATTTCCGGATGCGAGGATGGACAGTCCGATAAGGAGTCCAAAGAATCGGCTGCCGGCATCGCCCATCATAACTTGGCTTGGGCTAGCGTTATACCAAAGATATGCAGCGAGCCCGCCTGCAGCGGTAAAGAGAATCGCCGCCCAGGATGCGCCATTTTCGACTAGCGGCAATAGCAAGTATCCGGAGACTTTGCTGTGTCCCATGATGCCGTAGAGGAATGCGCCCATGCCGCAGATTCCGAAGAGCGCGAGTGACCCCGCGACGCCATCGACGCCATCCGAGCAATTGACTGTGTTGATTGTTAGCCACAGCAACGCCGCCGCGCCAGGAATATAGATATATAGCGGCAATTGGAATGCGCCGCCCGGCAACGGCCCTTTGATGAATGGTAGCCAGATGACTGGCTCTTGCCAATGCGCAATCACTGCCGCAGACGCCAGTGCAATGATGAAATCCAGCACGCCTTTTTTCAGTTCGCCCCAGCAAATTGTACTCTTGTCATCAAGATAGCCCGTGAGCATAATTGCGAAGAGGCAAATTCCCAGCAACGCATACTCGGTATAAAATGGCAATACGAGGAATGCGCAGATGAGGAAAAAGACGACGATAGGAAAGCCTGCGCCGGTCGGCTTGCCCTTGGATTTGCCGGAGTCCTTGACGAAATTCTTGCCGCGGTCATGCGGCAGGAAGTCATAGCATCGCGGTAATAGAAACCACGTGAGCATTCCGCAAAGCATTGCGCCCAGCGCAATCAATACCATACGGGAGCCAAAGAGACGAAATGGCCCCCACAGAGTCTGTAGATGAGATGCAAGATATGGCAGCATTTTTTAGATGATAGCAATTCGCGCATTCAAGCGCCTATAGTTATAGATTGCATTTTCGATGAGTTCTGAAATCAAATCAGCATATTTTATGCCAGAATTTTCCATCATCTGCGGATAGAGCGAGATGCTCGTAAAACCGGGAATCGTATTGACTTCATTGAATACAAAATTACCATCAGGAGTAAAAAAGAAATCAATACGCGCCATGCCCGAGCAGCCCAATGCGTTGAATACTTCTGTCGCAAGCTCACGCAATTCTTTGCGTTTTGCGGCACTCAAGTCTGCTTGGACATGGATTGTAGCGCCATTCTCATCGATATATTTTGCTTCGTAGCTATAGAACTCTGCGTGCGGGACGACTTCGCCGGGGCGCGCTATAAAGATTGAACCATCGGCACGCTGAAGTACGCCGCACTCAATTTCACGCCCGATAACCGCCTCCTCAATCAGTATTTTGTCATCATACTCAAATGCTTTCTCGATTGCTTTAGATAACTCGGATTCATCTTTGACTTTGCTGATGCCGACTGATGATCCGGTGCGCGTAGGCTTGACAAAAACCGGAAAGGCAAACCGGTCGGCAATTGTATCGGTATCATAGCCTTCAGTGCGCAACAGCGTTATTGAAGGCGCTTTATAGATATCCAAAGAATCGAGGACTTTTTTAGTAAACGCTTTATCCATGCAAACGGCCGACGATTCCACATCACAACCGACGTATGGCAATCCGAGCATTTGGAAGAGTCCCTGAATCGTGCCGTCTTCACCAAACGCGCCATGGAGAACGGGGAATGCGACATCGACAATGCGCGGATGCTCTTGTCCGCAGATGTGCAGTGCAACGCCGGAGCCGGTGTTGCCGAGGAAGCAAGTCGGCGCATCATCGATGAGATGGATGCTATTTGGCGAATCGGTGTCCGCAGCAAATTCGCGGTCGCCATAATATTTCCAGACGCCCAGCTTTGTGATGCCGACGACGCATGGGATATATCGCGTGCGGTCAATCGCGTTGAATACTGAAAGGCATGACTCCAAAGAAATTTCGTGTTCCGGCGAACGCCCGCCGCACACTAGCAAGACCGTACGTAGTTTTGACATGATCTAGAGTGTAATAATGCGACCGGCTAGGACATCGACTATGCCCTTGTCGGTCAATTTGAGTGTTGGAATAACAGAAAGTGGCAAGAATGCCAGCTGCAGAAATGGCGAGTCGAGCGTGCACCCAAGCTGCATAATCGCTTCTTTTGCCGCTAGCAGCTGCGCATTGAGCTCTTCAAGCGGCAACGGCGAGAGCAACCCGGCCAGCGGCAGCGGCACTGTCGCAAGCACTTTGCCATCATTGACAATTGCGAAGCCGCCCTGGCTGTCGATGAGCGTATTAATTGCCAATGCCATATCGGCGTCATTTGCGCCGGCAACGCAGAGGTTATGCGCGTCATGACCGACGCTGGATGCTACTGCACCGGAGCGCATGCCCAGCCCAGCGACAAAGCCGCGGCCGATATTGCCATTGACGCCGTGGCGTTCGACGACTGCGAGCTTGAGGATGCCGCGCGCTGGATCGGCTTGCACTGCGCCATTAACTCGGGGCAATTCTGCGTTAAAGCTTTCAGTCAAAAGTGACTTTGGAATTGCGCGAATGACGGGAATTTCCTGGAGCGATGTGCAAATGCGGAAGTCCTCCGCACTCACTTTGCGACATTTCACGCTGTTTTTGAGAATTGAGCAATCCGGCAGTGGTGGACGCTGCGCAAAAAGTGCGTCATTGACCAATCTGCCATTTGCGATGACGGAGCGTATCTTGCATTGCTCAAAATTGTCGAGCAGGAGGATGTCCGCACGGCGTCCCGGCGCAATCAGCCCGCGGTCATGCAAGCGCAAAAGCGTTGCAGCAGAATAGGATGCCGCGCGGTAGACTGCCAGCGGCGCTGCGCCGGATGCCAACGCGCGCGCGACCATCGTGTCGATATGACCGTGTGCCGCGATATCCAGCGGATTACGGTCGTCTGTGCAGAATGCGATAAACGGGCTGTTTTCGACAGTGATCAGCGGCATCAGCGCATCGAGATTGTGCGCTGCACCGGCTTCGCGAATGAATACCGCCATGCCGCGGCGAATCTTTTCACGCCCTTCTTCGAGAGTAGAGGACTCGTGGCAATTGCGCACGCCTGCAGCAATGTATGCATTAAGTGCGTCGCCGCTTACCATCGGCGCATGGCCATCAATGTCATCACCGAACAGCGCGACTTTCTCGAGGACTTCCGGCACACAGTTGGTGACGCCGGGGAAATTCATCAATTCCGCCAGACCGGCTTCCGGATGCTTCTCATGCCACTTCTTTAAGATTTCCGGAGTGATATTTGCACCCGATGTCTCAAATGGCGATGCCGGCACACATGAACTCAAGCGGATGACTAAATCCATCACCATGCTACGCCGGCATTCATAGAGATACTCGAATGCGGCTTCGCCGACGACATTGGCCAACTCGTGGGGATCGCAGACCGCAGTCGTGACACCATGCGACAATACGCAACGCTCGTATTCATCAGGGAGCATCATCGAGCTCTCCAAGTGGACATGCGCGTCAATAAAACCCGGCACTGCAGTCAAGCCACTCGCGTCAATTTCACTTGCGGCTTCAAAGCCGCTGCCGATGCCAGCAATACGGCCATCAATTATGGCAATATCCGCTTGTTCGAATT
>CAVGNO010000111.1:0-6526 GCA_963630475.1 Blautia faecis
GTACATACTTGGTGCGATGAGTCATGTGGTACGATTCATTACTCTGCAAATGAGCAGGAAAAATACGAGGGAAGCATCTCGCTGACTTCGTCGGCTTCTATGGCGTGTAAAACCACTCCGGAGCAAATCGCTTATTCCGGGGAGATAACGCAAGCGGATTTCTTCCTCCGTTTCCGCAATGGTCATGACGGCAATGATTCTGCGGAAGACGACTATGAAACCCTGCGAGATTCTGCGCTTGCAGACTGGGGGGAATATTGGAATGAGTCCTATGTCAAGCTACCCTCTCAACCGCTTCAGAATTTATACGAAAGCAGCCAGTATCACTTGAGAATTTCTTCGACTCGATGGTCAATCCCCACCGGAATTTTTTCCTCCCATTGGGGTGGCCGTTATTTCGGATTCGACGAATACTGGGCTGCATCTGGGTTGCTCTCCAGTGGTCATCTCGATGCCGTGCGGCGTATTTGTCAATTTCGCAAAGACGTCCTCCACTGGGCGATCACGCGCAGTTCATCCGAAGGGCTGGAAAGCGCACGCTATCCGTGGGAAACGCTGGAAAATGGTCTTGAAGGCGCGCCTCCCGGACCGTGGATGGATCACATATTCCAGATGGGCGTAATCCCCGTCACAATTCGTGAATACTTCCACCGCACGCATGATCTTGACTTTTTACGCGAAACCGGCTTCCCCGTCGTCAAGGGATGCGCAGAATTTTTCCGGTTAAACGCATGTTACCCCACAGCCGATGGCAGAATGGAAATCGGAGCATGTCAGGATTTTGAGAAGCTGGGGGCTGTCTGCCGCAATCCGCTTGCAACGCTTTGTTCCGCAGTCTCGACATTTCGCTTTGGCGCAGAATGCTGTCGACTTTTAGACTGCGAGCACGAAATAGCGGCGAAATGGATCGATTGTGCCGAAAAGCTGATGCTCTCTCTCCCGAATGACGGCGAGAAACTTCTTGCTCATCCAGGTTGTACATGCCGTACAATCGCATTGCTGACTCCATATTTGCCATTCAAAGTATTAGATCACAACCATGAGATGTGGAACCGCGGAGTACGCGATGCGATGGCGCATTGCGAAGAATACGCCAATCAATTCCGTAGCGGGCGTGTACTCACCACCTGGTACGCAGGACTCCACGCCCGTATCATGCTGGAATTGGGCGAGATAGAAGAAGCCAAGGCGCTTCTCGAAGATGCGGCGTTGCACACCGGATGCTTCTCTGAAGCTTTTGAGGTGTGGGAAGCAAAACGCTGTCCATGGTTTACTACTGCAGAAGGCGTCTTTGTAAATGCAGTGAACCAGTTGCTCATCGCAGGAGCGAAAAATGACTTTGATGTTTGGCCTGATGCACACTTCCGGCTGATGGATGAAGCAGGAAATATCATCGAGAGATAACTTCAATAACGGGAATCACCACTATGAAACGCGTTTTAATTGCCTCTTTTCTGCTCGGAATATGTATCATCACGCTGACTGCGGGTGGCATCACACAGCTTGCCGATGGCCGCATCCGCGTCGGCGAAAGCGAGTTTGCAATAATCCACTGGAATGGAGGGTGGTCACCTACAGTACAAGATGAGAAAAGTGTCCATTTCCCGGGGGAAGCTGCACGCGACATAGGCAATGGATGGCTACAGCGTGTCGGTACATTCGCGGTCAAAGGCGGAACATTCACGATGACTGAAAAACGCCGCTTCAATGGTTCAGACAGCTGTGAAATGCGTTGCACTCTCACGAGCCCAGCGCGTATTCCCACTATGCTTCTCGCACTAGTCATCAAGTTGCCAATAGACGCCATGGTGCAGTCGCCTCCTACAGTTGATGGCAAAAAGTTCGCTTTCGGGCCGGTATGCGACGAAAAAAGAACGTGGATCCGCGAGCCACTCGGCGAAGGTGTTTTTGAGCTGGAAACAACCGCTGGAACGCTACGGATCTCCGGACCTGGTGCGGTCGCTGCGCAGGATAACCGCACATACGGTCAGAATATTGCAGAAATCCGCTTTTTCTTCACGCCAGCCACTAGTTCCGGCCTGGTTCATTCCGAACTGGAACTCACATTCAAGCTATTCCCGACACCGCAAAATGGCATTTCGAAGGAAGTCGTCATCAGCGAAGGAAATGACTGGGTGCCACTTCCGGAGGAGCGCAATATCGCGGCAGGCGGAATTACCGATTTTTCTCATCTACTTGATGCGCCAGCTGGGAAATACGGCTTCTGCAAGCGAGTCGGCGATCATCTGGAATTTGAAGAAACACCTGGCAAGACAGCACGCTTCTGGGGCGCGAATATCACTGGACAAATCATTTTTGCAGAAAACGATGTAGTAGATGAGATGCTCGACATCTTTGCAAGAAGCGGCATGAATCTCATCCGCCTGCATCACTTTGACGAGGAGCTGTATGGATCGCTCTTCGTAAAGAATATCCCCATGGAAGAGCATGAGCGCCGCTTCGACTACTTCATCGCGGCATGCAAAAAACGCGGTATTTATGTAACACTAGATCTGCAGACTTCCCGTGCGGCAAATGCGTCAATCATCGGAGAAGCGCATCGCGCTTTGAAATCATGGGAATACCGCACACTTTGTTACTTCGACAAACGCGTCAGAAAACACCTCATGGATTTCTCACGCAAGATGCTAACCCATAAGAACTTCTATACTGGGATACCACTGGTGGATGAACCTGCTCTTATTTTCATCCATCTTATCAACGAGAGCAATATGCCCGATGCCGCAGACAGTCCCCTTATCCGCAAAGTCGCAAAAACAGATTTTGAGCAATTCTGTCTTGACAATGGCATTTCGCAAAAAGCATCAGATTCGTGGCGGCGTTTCGTCCGCATGAGTTATGCCAAAGGCTATGCCGAAATGAAAAATGAATTGCGCAAAATGGGCGTGAAGATTCCCTTGACTGACCTCAATATTCTCTGGAGTCCGCGTGTTTCTGAACTGCGGCGTTCACTGGATATGGTGGATAATCACAGCTACTGGGGTCATCCGGTATTCCTCACTGGCAACTGGAGCGTACCGATGTCTGTATCGCAGGCATCGGCTATTGAAGCGCTCTCGGGACCATTTAACATCCTCTCGGTCTCGCGCTTGCTTGACCGGCCGATGGCGGTGACCGAATGGGATTTTGTGAATCCCAACCAATACAATGTCGAAGGACCATTTTTGATGGCCGGATACGGAGCTCTGAATGACTACTCAGCATTCTGCCGCTTCCAGTTCGCATCATGGATCGAGCTCTGGAAAAAGCCAGTCCGCCACCAGGATTATTTCGACTTTTTCCACGACCCAATGGTCGCGTTGTCAATGCGCGCAGGCAGTTGCTTCTTCCTGCGCGGAGATGTCTCCCCAGCAAAAGAAAAGATAGCTTTTCTGCAGGATAATACCAGAATCGACGATGACGATTTTCCTACACGCTACCCCGATGTGATGGCGCGCATCGCGCTCCTGACCAAGGCTGGCGTCGTCTTCTCACCCGACGAACTGCCTGAAGGCACAAGTGGCGTCGTGACAATGGGAAACGATAACCGCGACTGCGCTGTCCCGTCTGCGTCCAGCGGCGATACGTCGCAGACACTTGAGGCGCTAGTCACGAGCAATGTCATTCCTGCAGATTGCTACGATTTGCAAAATTACCGCTTCACGAGTCTCACGGGAGAATTGGAACTGGTCGGCTCGCGCAAGACATTTCGCGTCGTGACGCCATACAGCGAAGGATTCCTCGCAGACAAGGATCAAGATCTTGCCGGGAACTTTGCAGAGCTGAACTCACCATCGACCTTTACTGCGGTGCTTGCCGCATCAACCGACGGCAAGCCGCTTCACGAATCAAAGCGTATTCTCATACTTCATCTCACGGATTCAAAAGGCAGAAACATGCGTTTTCAGGATCGCTGGCTGTCGGTCGTCTCCCATCGCGGCGATCCCGGACTCCTCATGCGGCGCGGCACAGCCAGACTAAAGCTACATCTCGACGCAAATGCAAAAATCTACGCATGCAATATGGATGGCTCACGTGGCGAGGAAGTTTCATGTACAACGTCTGACGATGGCCGCATCGAACTGCAACTGGATAATTTCCGCGATGGCAAAGCACTTTGCATCTATGAAATCACGAAGTAGGATTACAATGAAAAAGTCATTATTTCTCATATTGTGGTTATTTTTGAGCATAATATTCTGTGATGCCCAATGGCAAGTGGTGCCGGATGGGCGGACCAAAATCGGCGAGTATGAATTGTTTGTCGCACATTGGAGCAAAGGATGGGCATTCAGAAAACAGTCCCCTGAGACAGTATCATTCCCGGGAGAAGGCGCAACGCCGACTGAACGCGGTATGCGCAGAATTGGTACCTTCAAAGCCGCGGCCGGGGCATTCAAATTCACGGAATATCGCAAAGAAGAAGGCGACACACTTACGCTTGGTTATGAAATGGAATCCGTCACGCCAGTGCCAACGGAAAATCTTGCATTCATGTTTTATATGAATGAGCCGACGATGCTGGAATTCCCGATGACTCTCAACGGAGAAGCACTCGAATTTTCGAAAGTGATCGATCGTTCACACCTTTTTATTGAACGCCAGGTCACAGAAAATGACAGCATCGTATTGCCGACTTCGGTCGGAGACTTGGAATTCCACTTCAATGGCAAGGTCGTCTTGGAAGACTTGCGGCGTTTCGGGCAACTCCAGATCGCAATCTACTTCCTTTTCAATCCGGCTCGTAGCATGGCATTGACCCAATCCGACTTCACAATTTCTATGACCATTCGCCAAGTCGATCAAGCACTCCTTGACATCAGGAAACGGGATCGGCGTGTGACTATCAGTGAAGGCAGTGAGTGGGTGACTCTGCCGGAAAATAGCGATATTATCCCCGATTCGGTGCTTGACTTTAGTTCATTCACAGAACGCCCAGCCGGGAAATATGGCTTCTGCAAGTCAGTTGATGACCATCTTGAATTCGAGAAGCGCCCCGGTGTGCCAGTACGTCTTTGGGGCGCGAACATCATCTTCACGGTCATCTTCATGGAAAATGCCGAGGTCGATCGGATGCTCGACCGTTTCGTCGCTAGTGGTATGAATTTCGTACGTCTTTGCGTCGATAACGACCTCTATAACGCCACATTTGTCAAAGACATGAGTATGCCAGAGCGCGAGAAGAGAGTAGACTACTTCATTGCGGCATGTGTCAAACGTGGAATCTATTTAACTATTGACTTACAGGGCGGCCGTGTTATCAACGCAAATGTAATTGGTGGTCCAGATCGACGAATGGGACTCAAGGAGTATCGCGTTCTATCCTATTTCGATCCAATAGTTGCGAAGGATCTTCTTGAGCACTCTCGGAAACTTCTCACTCATATCAATCCATATACTGGGCGGCGCCTTGTTGATGAACCCGCACTTGCGTTTCTCAATCTCATTAATGAGAGCATGATGCCCGATAGTTACAGGGAAACACCATTGCTCCAACAGAAACTTGAAGAGATTTACGCAGAAAAACACGGCCATACGCTTGCAAGTCTCCCAGGAGAAGAACAAAACAAGGAATGGTATAGATTTTTGCGGGAAGGCTATTTTGAAGGACGCGAGAAACTAGTAGCAGAACTAAAAAATTGGGGAATTAAATGCCCAATCACTGATAATAACTGCCTCTGGTTTCCCCGCGTTACCTGCTATAGAAAAGGTCTGGACTTCATTGCCAACAATACTTACTGGGCTCATCCCGTCTACCTCAATACCAAAGAAACGTGGGTGCCCCCCATCGCCATTTCACCCGCATCGGCCATTGCCGCGCAAGGCGGTGGCTTCAATCCAAACAGCATAACACGCCATCTCAATTTGCCATTCGGAATTACTGAGTGGGATTTTGTCAATCCAAATCCTTACAATGTCGAAGGCGCTTTCCTAATGAGCGGATATGCTGCAATGCATAACTATGCGGCACTTGCGCGTTTCTCTTATTCGAGCTGGGAACCACTCTGGAAGAACCTACGCACACAGAATTATTTCGACTTCCATCACGATCCATTGCTGACACTCTCCATGCGGGCAGGAAGCTGTTTCTTTTTACGCGGCGATGTTGCTGTAGCACCACGTAGTATCGCATATTTATTTGACGAGACGGAAATCGATGGGAAAAATCTGCAACGCGAATTCCCCGATGCCATGCAACAACTCGCGCTACTGACTAGAACTGGCATCGTCTTTGCCCCCAGTGAACTGCATGAAGACGTATTAGCATGTATTGCGGAAAAAGAAGACGCGCGCAATAATTCTATACACATCCCCGTCATCCGTGAGCGTACAGGCGAACGGGTATTGTCAGAAATGACCAAACGAAAACTGATACACCAGGATACGTATAATCTTAAACAAGGATTTTTCCGCTCATTAACCGGTGAATTGGAGCTCAATGCGAGTAAAAAGAGTCTCCGCATCGTGACACCACGTAGCGAAGGATTGATTGTCGATCACGGTGACAAATTGTGCGGAAACTTCA
>CAVGNO010000112.1:0-4515 GCA_963630475.1 Blautia faecis
ATGCTAGCACAGCTCTTACCGCTGGTTGATTATGTCGCGATGGACATCAAATGCGCGTTGCCGCGTTATGAGCAATTTGTCAAATTCGGCAATATTGACGCGATTCGTCAATCGATCAAGTTGATAATTGAGCATGCTGCGGATTATGAGTTCCGTACCACGGTTATTGATGGCGTTCACACCGACGACGATATATTAGATGCGGCTACGGAATTGCGTGGTGCGAAACGGTGGTTTTTCCAGCCGTTTCTGCCGCATGAGAATTTGCCGGAGGAGTCTTATCGCGCAATCAAGCGCACGCGGCCATCAGTATTGACTCATTTTGCCGAGCTAGTACATCCGGTGGTGCCGGGTGCGGCTGCCAGAGTATAGGATTTTTCACATTCATCCCGCTTGTATGATAGAATCACTATATATCAAGGATTTGGTTCTAGTATCGGAGTTGCAAATCGACTTCTCTGCAGGCTTTAATACAGTCACTGGCGAGACTGGCGCGGGAAAATCCTTGATTCTTGGCGCATTGCAATTACTCTCCGGCGGCCGCGCATCATCGTCAGTCATTCGCAAAGGCGCGCGCAGTTGCGAAGTCGCTGCAGTCGTCTATCTTTCCGAACAATATCAGACGTTGGCGGAGTGGCTAGCGAAGAAGCTAGATGATTACGCGCTTCCTGCGTGCGAAGAGGGTCGCTTGCTTTTACGGCGCGTGATTACCGAGAGCGGCAGCCGGGCATTCGTCAATGGATCGCCAGTTACTGCCGCAATCTTGCGTAGCATTGGCGAACGATTGATTGACATCCATGGTCCGAATGAAAATCAGTCGTTGTTATTGCCATCGCAGCAATTGCGGTTATTGGATCTCTATGGCAATCACCGTACGTTATTGCATGATGTCGCGCTTGCATATCAGGAGCTGGTTAGCTATCGCAAGCAGCTCCAGGATTTAGCAGAGAATATCCTTTCGCCCGAAGAGCTGGAGTTAGTCAGCCATCAATTACAGGAAATTGACCGTGCGAAGCTTTCGCCGGAAGAAGAGCAGCAGCTCATTGCGCAGCATAAGACTGCGGCAAACAGTGCGCGATTGCGCGAATTGGCTGACACATTGGCGATGCAACTGGCAATGGGTGACAACGCTATCACGGACGCGCTTGCGCCAATAATCCGGATGAGCGAAGAATTGGCGGATTTGGACGAAACGGGCGGCAGCGACTTTGTCAATCGGCTGAATGTGGTATCTGAAGAAATTTCGTCGATAGCACAGGATTTGCAGGATTATGCATCGCGCATGGATTTTGATGGCGAAGCGCTACAGAATATGGAGAATCGCATTGCGCTAATTCAAAAGCTCAAGCGGCGTTTTGGGCCGACAGTCGAGGATGTGTTAGCGGCTGCGGAGCGTTTGCGCAGTCGCGTCAAGAGTGCGCAGAGCCATACGAGCGAAGTCGAACGGCTGAAGACTGCTGAAGCGCAATGCATGGCGCGCCTCAAGGAGTTGAGTGCGGTGTTGTCGGAAAAGCGTCATGCGACCGCGCAGAACCTCGCGCCGGCAATCAGTGAGAAATTGCGTGTGTTGGGATTTGCCAATGCGCATTTCGAAGTGCATTTAGCGAGTTGTCCAGTCGGAATGACAGGTGCGGATAGCTGTGAATTCTTCTTTGCGCCCAATCGTGGCGAAGAATGCACTGCGTTGCGCCACTCTGCGTCTTCAGGTGAAGTCGCACGCGTAATGCTGGCAATCAAGACTGTCCTTTCCGAAGTCGATGAAGTGCCGGTGCTGGTGTTTGATGAAATTGACGCCAATATCGGCGGGCGCACTGCGGCTGCGGTTGCTACGGAGTTGCGTGCGGTTGGTCGGCATCACCAAGTCTTTTCGATTACCCATTTACCGCTCATTGCGGCATCCGGCAACCATCAATATATTGTCGAGAAGCATCTTGATGACGACCGCACAGTCACGTCAATGCGCGAATTGTGCGGAGATGAGCGCGTCGCAGAAATTGTGCGCATGCTTGGCGCGGCATCAGATGACCGCGTCGCCAAAGCGCATGCGCAGGAGATGCTGAATTCCATGCAGTCGTAATTAATTTCCGATGACTTTCATTTTCGTCCACTTGCCAGTGCGATAGCGTAGCGAGAAGACGGCTGCGAGGAGTACGACATAGAGGTCGTAATTAATCCAGAGGATAATCCAGCTGAAGCCGAGATTATAGAGGACAAAGCACGGCAGTGCGAAGAAGAGAATTCCGCAGATGCCCATTGTCCGCATGCAGAAGCTGGTATCGCCGGCGCCGCGGATTGCGTTGCTCAAGATAATTCCGAAGCCGTCGATCAAGAGATATGCGGCGATGAAGTAGAGCATTATTTTTGCATCCTTCATTGCAGCGATCTGTAATTCATCTCCGACGCGTCTAAATGGATCGAGCACGAGATTTTGCGCGAGTGTGAAGACCAATATCATGATGATCGAGTAGACAATTCCGACGAAGAGGCTATTTTTGACTGCCTTGCGCGCGGATGGGATATCTTGTGCGCCGATGCCCTGCCCGACCAGCACTGCTGCGGCCTGGCTAATTCCGAGGACTGGGCAGAATGCGAGGTTATTGATGCCGAATGCGATACTTGCGCCCTCCTGGACAGCTGCGCCGTAGCATCCCATGAGGATGCCGAATGTCGTAAATGACGCAAGATCGAGAATCAGCTGCATTCCGCTGGGCAGGCCGAATTTTATCATGCGTTTCATCAGCGAAAAATCGATGCGGATATTTCCGGTGTGGTATTTACGGCGATTTTTCGGTCGCAAGAAGAGAAACAAGTATACGAGCATGCCGATGCCTTCAGCGGCAATTGTCCCCAGCGCAGCGCCGGCGACACCTAACTCCGGTGCGCCGAATTTACCGTAGATGAGCAGGTAGTTAATCGGGATATTGCACAATGTCGCAAGCGTCGAGATAAGCATCACTAACATTGTCTTGCTCCGGCCAGTCCAGAAGCATGAGATGGAGAGCGAAGTTAAGAAGATCGGCGAACCGATCATTAAGATATTGAAGTACTTGATTTCGCCTGCAGTGATGCCGGGCGTGTGGTTGAATGCATTAAACAGCGGCGTCGACCAGTACAATCCGGAGTAGAGGATGATGCTGCCGATAATTCCGAGCCAGATGCCTTGCCAGACGGTCTTGCCGATTTGCTCTTCCTGCTGTGCGCCGGCATATTGCGCGACGAATGTACTGGCATAGCCGATCAATCCGACGAGCAGACAGCTCACTGCAAATTGCGTCAGACCGCCAGTGAATGCGGCGGCGACCGCATCCTGCGAATAACGCGCGAGCATCAAGCGGTCGATGAACATATTGATTGCGCGGCAGGAATTGGCCAGTACAAGCGGCAATGCCACTTTGAGCACGGTCGCAAATGTGATATTGAGTTTCGTTGGAGCGGAAGCCATGTAGTTTTACTAGGGTTGGGGAGAAATATAGAACCTGAATCCGTGGAGTTGATTCTTTTACGCCAGCACTTCGTCATTTCTCGGTCACGTACTCCCGGTACGCTCCCTCGAAATTCCTAGTTCTGACGCAAAACTCTCTAACTCCACGGAATCAGGTAAAAGTCAACAATAATCACATCTCCATGGGGAGAAGGTATTTTTTCTTGTTATTGCATTCTTTGCAGCATGGGACGATATTGCTCTTTGTGCTTTTTCCGCCGCGGCAAATCGGTACGATGTGATCCATCGTGAGCTCTTGGGGTGGAAATTTGCGTTTGCAGTAGTAGCAGATTCCGGACGCACGGCGATTTTTCCACCATTGTGAATCACGAAGCTGGTGTGCTTTCTCCTTCTCGCGCTTGATTTCCGCTGCGGATGCGCGATATGAGATGACGATGTCATCTTCAGCTAGCCCCAGATCCTCAAGTGTCACTGGCTGATTCTCATCGTCAATGCCGGAATTGTCGTTTTCGCTACAGTAATTTTTCATAACCGCACTAGTGCAAAATACCTGCGCAAGCAAGTCAAAAAAGCTCACCAACGCAGGTATCTTATTAGTTTGTATATATAGCAAACGCTACTTCAAGCCATGCAATTTTGCATACGCTTTATGATATACAGGACCGGTGAATTCGTTGAACGGGAAACCCTCGCGCAATGCGGCCTGGAGGAAGTCATGCGCAGTATGGAATGAATCGTGGACGCTTGCGCCCTTCGCCAATTCTGCAGTGACGCATGCGGAGAATGTGCAGCCTGCGCCATGAGTCCAGCGTGTATTCAAGCGATCGCTACGAATCCACTCGAAGTCTTTGCCGTCATAAAGCAAGTCCGCGGCATAATCATCGAAGATACGCGCAGCTTTGATGATGACATTTTTTGCGCCGTGTTTGTGGATGCGGCGTGCGGCTTCTTCACAATCCGCTGGAGTCTTGAGTTCGTCCATGCCGGCAAGCTGTGATGCTTCGAATGTATTCGGAGTCGTCACTTCCGCGACTGGCATGAGCTTTTCAATCATCGCCAGAGTGTTTTCGGGG
>CAVGNO010000112.1:4525-5859 GCA_963630475.1 Blautia faecis
ATTTGCGCCTTTGCAAACCATGACGGGGTCGATGACGACATGTTTGACATTATGCGCGGCGATGAGATCGCCGACGCCACGGATGATTTCTGCGGTTGGGAGCATTCCGGTCTTGAGCGCGTCTACGCCGATGCCATCGAGCGTAGTTGCGACTTGCTTCCGAATGACATCCATATCGACTGGATGAATTTGGTGGGCCCATGTAGACGGATCCATAGAAACCAGGACCGTGATGGCACACATACCAAAGACATCTCGTTCCTGGAAAGTCTTGATATCCGCCAGCAAGCCAGCGCCGCCTGAGCAGTCTGAACCGGCAATTGTCAGTGCTTTTTTAAGATTTTCCATTGCTATATTTCCTTATGATTTTTTCTGCCATTTTGAGTGTTATTTTATCGGCAGAAATTCGTCGAAGTGCAGAATATAAGTTATCTTACGTTATCAGTGACTTGACAAAATGAAAATCCGATGTATTTTTTCTCAAATGCCTGAAAAATGTTCAAAAAGAGAGTTTTTTTCTTCAAAGATTTTGTGATTCAGGCAATTCGAAGCGTAGGAGTCGCCCTTGCCCGGCGCATAATTAACGCTTAAAGCGATTTTCATTTCTGGAGGCACAAAGTGCCGAAACGGTATAAATTAGCAATTGTAGGCGTGCGTCACCAGCATATTTTTGATTTGCTGGCGGAAGCCGCCAAAATGAAGGACGTAGAGTTAGTGGCAGTCTGCGAAGAGAATGCCAAGACTCGCGCGTCTTACCGCGATGATCCGCGCATTAAGATTACGCATTCATCGATAGATGCCATGCTGGCAGAGACTCCCAGCGATATTATTGGCATTGGTGACTACTATGGCCGGCGTGGTGCACTTGCAATTCAGTCTTTACGCGCTGGGCGGCATGTGCTTTCCGATAAGCCGCTGTGTACGAGCTTGACTGAATGCGACAAACTGATCGAGTTGGTCGCAAAATGCAATCTCAAAGTCGGATGTATGTTCGGATTGCGCTACATGGGCGCATTACAGCTCATCCGGAAGAAAATTATTGCAGGAGACATCGGAAAAGTCCGCACAATCTCGGTGACTGGCCAACATCCGCTGATGCTCAGCAAACGGCCGGGATGGTATTTTGAACCGGGCAAACACGGTGGCACAATCAACGACATCGGCGTGCATACGATCGATACTGTCCAGTGGCTCACCGGTTGCGATGTCGCGGAAATCACCGGCGCGCGCGTCTGGAATGGCAAAGCATCCGCGACTCCGTGGTTTAAGGATTGCGCGCAATTTATGCTCAAACTCTCGAATGACGCGGGAGTCATCAGCGATGTATCATATCT
>CAVGNO010000112.1:5869-6499 GCA_963630475.1 Blautia faecis
TATCTCTCGTCGGACAATTGCGGTTATGAAGTGCCGCAATACTGGCGCATCACAGTGCATGGCGATGACGGCATGCTTGAATGCAACAGCAATGAGCCGACTGTCACATTTGCGCATTCGGATGACAAGAAGCCGCGCACGCTGAAATGCCCTGCAAATTCGCCGACGCAGTATCTGCACGACTTTATTAAAGAGATTGTCGGTGAAGCGACACCAGATCAGCTCACGACGCAATATGTCTTGCAGACGACGCGTACTGCGCTGAAGATTCAGCAAGCCGCGGATCAGAACCGCAGCTTCCCGATCAACCTGAAGAAATAGTCATTTGACATCTGGCCGGGGATCCCACCGGCCAGGTAAGTATAATATTATTCCGTGACTTTATCCCACTTTTCGATACGCGCGTAAGGGATACGGCCATTCATCGTCTTGTTTTCCTGATTCAGGAGGCGTACTTGGACAAATTCGTCCTGCGGATCGATGATTTGCAGGACGCGTACTGCGACGCCGTTATAGCAGACATCCCATGGGCCATCGGGTGTGCCGTCGGAGAGTCGTGCGATTTTAGTAAAGTATTCGCGGTTCCAGACGACGCCTTCTTCGGAGACAGCGGGTGCTTCGACGCCCTGC
>CAVGNO010000113.1:0-6448 GCA_963630475.1 Blautia faecis
GATGGGGATGCCGGAAGAGGTCTTTCGTGAAGAATTTGCGTTCGAATGGGATGGAGAAGACGAAGATACAGAGCGAGAGGAAGAGGAATCCTTCGCGCAGGAAGTAGTATCCGATGGCGTTATGCCAGCGGCCGAGATCCTGATATTGGCTAAACAGCCGCAGCCCCTCGCTGTCAAATATCGTATATCCAGTCGTACCGACTGCTGCGATTAATATTCCGAAGATTGCGCGGTTGCAATAATTCTTCCAGTGCAGATCGGAGAAATTTTTCATTGGCATGAGGATGCATCCGAATGTGATGACCAGCATGCCGAAGAGTGTCAATGGCGATGGCCGTGCGCCGAGGCCGAAAATGGTAGTCGTCAGTGCAGTGAGGATGACAGGCAGTGCGCGTGCGAGCGGATATGCTAATGACACTTCGGAGAGGCGATACGCGCGTGCGAGACCGACATCGCAAATCAGTCCGCAGAGGCCGCCGCCGGCTGCAATCATCCAGAAGCGCGCTGGCATAATCGTGAGATCCACGCCCGCGAGCGGCATCAGCGGTAGCAGCGTGCATAAGCATGAGCCGGAAATCAGGATATAGAATGCCGGCATAGGCTTCTGGCTCTTGCTGATGAAATGCCAAAGCGCGTGCAGGATAACTGACGCGAGAATCAGAAAGAATGCAGTAAGTGTCATCTCACTCTCCTCAAACACACACGCCAAGCAAGACGCAGAATCAACTGCATCATGCTTGGCGAATTTGTGCTTTTGTTATTTCACGACGATTGCGACAAGGCGGCCGGGCACCGCGACTTCCTTGACGATGCTCTTGCCAGCGACAAGTGATGCGACATCGGGATTTGCGTAAGCGAGCTTGAGCAGCTCATCCTTTGCTGCGCCGGCAGGCGCCATCATGCGGACTTTCGGCTTGCCGTTGATCTGGACGAGGATTTCCACTTCGGCGACTTTGAGTTTTTCCTCATCGTATTTTGGCCATTGCGCGTATGCGAGTGTGTCGGTATGACCAAAGCGCTGCCAGAGTTCCTCGCAGATATGCGGCGCCATTGGCGAGAGCAACAGAATTGCGGTCTCGATCGCGTGGCGGTTGCGGTGAGCGGCTTTGCCGAATTCGTTGAGGAATACCATCAGCTGGCTGATTGCGGTGTTGTAGCTGATGTTTTCAATGTCATCTGTCACTTTCTTGATCGTCTGATGGAGGATGCGCTCCTGATCCGGCGTCATTGCGCTGTCATCAATTTCAGCTGCGACATCGCCGGTATCGGGGTTGATGCACATGCGCCAGAAGCGGTTGAGGAAGCGGCGGACGCCTTCGACGCCGTCGGTATTCCACGGCTTGACTTCGCGAAGCGGTCCCATGAACATCTCGTAGAGGCGGAATGCGTCTGCGCCATATTGGCGGATGACATCATCCGGATTGACGACATTCTTGAGGGATTTCGACATCTTTGCGGGGAGGCTTGTGAGCTCCTCGCCGGTCTCTTTATGGAAGAATTTGCCTTCGCGGCTGACGACCATATCGTTGGGGATGAGCACTCCGCGTTTGTCTTTATAGGAGATGCCGAGAATCATTCCTTGGTGAATCAGCCGTTTCCACGGTTCCGGCGTGGAGACATAGCCCAGATCGTAAAGGACTTTATGCCAGAAGCGCGAGTAGAGCAAGTGGAGTACGGCGTGTTCTGCGCCGCCGATATAGAGGTCGACCGGCATCCAGTACTTCTCTTTCTCCGGATCCCACGGCTGTTTGTCATTATGCGGATCGATATAGCGCAAGTAGTACCAGCAGGAGCCCGCCCATTGCGGCATTGTATTGGTTTCGCGCAAGCACTGCTCGCCAGTCTTCGGATCTGTCCACTTGAGCCAATCTTTTGCGCGCGCCAGCGGCGGCTCGCCATTTTCAGTCGGCTTGTAGTCTTCCAGCTCGGGGAGGACGACTGGCAGTTCGCTTTCGGGGACCAGTCCGGCGTGGCCATCTGGATAGTGGACGAGCGGGAAGGGCTCGCCCCAGTAGCGCTGGCGGCTGAAAAGCCAGTCGCGCAGTCTGTAATTGACAGTCGGCGTGCCGATGCCTTTTTCACGCATCCACGTATTGATTGCGGTCTTTGCGTCGGCCAGATTCATGCCATCCAGCGAAATCTCGTCATTTGAGGAGTTGCAGTGGATGCCATCGGCTGCCCAGCAGACTTTGCCATTCATGACATCCTCGAGTTTGACGCCGGCGGCCGCGCAGTCTTCTTCGCTCGGCTTGAGCACGCAGATAATCGGCAAGTTGAATTTGGTCGCAAATTCGAAGTCGCGTGTGTCGTGTTCCGGCACTGCCATGATTGCGCCAGTGCCATAGCTGGCGAGGACGTAGTCGGAAATCCAGATTGGAATCTGGCGCCCATTGACGGGGTTGATTGCATACGCGCCGGTGAAGACGCCGGTCTTGTCCTTTGCCAGCTCTGTACGGTCAAGCTCGGATTTCGTCCGCGCTTCTTCTGCATAAGCCATCACAGCATCGTGCTGTTCTTGCGTGACAATTTTTTCGACGAGTGTGTGTTCTGGCGCAAGCACCATGTAAGTCGCACCGAAAAGCGTGTCGGGACGCGTCGTATAGACTTTGATTTTTACGCCGTCATGGCCGGCGACGGGGAAATCGACTTCAGCACCAGTCGAGCGGCCAATCCAGTTTTTCTGCATCTCGAGTGTGCCTTCCGGCCAGTCGAGGCCATCGAGGCCCTGGAGGAGCTTTTCGGCATAAGCGGTGATTTTGAGCACCCACTGGCGGATGGGCTTGCGGTAGACGGGGTAGTTTCCGACTTCGGAACGGCCGTTGATGACTTCTTCATTAGCGAGGACCGTGCCGAGTGCAGGGCACCAGTTCACCGGCTGGAATGACTCGTATGCGAGTCCCTGTTCAAAGAGTTTGCAGAAGATCCACTGCGTCCACTTGTAGTACTCGGGTGCGCACGTGCGGATTTCGCGGTCCCAGTCGAAGGAGAAGCCGAATGCTTCTAGCTGCCGCTTGAATGTCTTGATATTCTTTTCGGTAGTGATTTCCGGATGTGTGCCGGTTTTGACGGCATATTGCTCAGCTGGCAGTCCGAATGCGTCCCATCCCATGCAGTGGAGTACGTTATAGCCGTTCATGCGCTTATAGCGGCACCAGATGTCAGATGCAGTATAGCCCTCGGGGTGGCCGACATGCAACCCTGCGCCGGACGGATATGGGAACATATCGAGCACGTAGAGTTTCTTGCGTGTATAATCGCAATCAACGGCCTTGAAAGTCTTGTTTTTCAGCCAGTATTCCTGCCACTTCGGCTCGATTTGCGCAGGCTCATACTGCTTGGTTTTATTTTCGTCGCTCATGATTTTCTCGGAATCAGATTATATCGCTGCCGCTAAATTTTTGGGCACAGGATGTAATGTAATATCCGCTACGCATCTTGGTTAAGTGCAGCGAAGTATCTTTTACATGGCTTGAAGAGGAGTGCGAGGCCGATAACCAATAGCGGCAGGATGCGCAGCTCAATCTCCCATGACGTGAGCTCAATGTCCGCATTGTCGATGATGAAATTAAGATAAAATGGCGAGAAATAGCACAGCTCATTCATCTCGAGCAGCAATGCCAGTGGCACAGGCATGATGACTAGCAGTATCGCGATGCCACATAACGCAAAGAACGCAAAGCGTTTTTTATAACGTTGTCGGATGAACAAAATGACTCCCGAATAGAGCAGCGCATACTGAAGCCATCCAAATAACATCGTCACGAAGAACTTCGGGATATTGTGGATAAGGGGATTAGGGAGAATGCATCCCAGTGGAGGCTGCGTTGGATCACAGACAATATTTTCGGGGAGAGCTGGCATATTGGCCGAGATGCACAATATCACTGCGTCAATGATCAGCATGAGGAGTGCAGAGAAGATGATGCCGTTGATTGCGCCGGAGACAAATGGCAGACGCAATGCACGTGATAGCGCAGTCTTGGGCAATTCGTTGCGAATGCGGCGTGTTGGCAGTAAATCGCTGAAGCTGCACCAGATCATATAAAAAATCAGCGCGAATGAAATCGGGAGTGCCCATACGTAGCCGAATGCATCGTAGTGTTGCGCGGAGTAGGCGCCTTCAGGCATGACGAAATAGACATACTCAGGCATGACGAAATAGACGTATGTGATGAGGAGCCAGATCGGTGTCAATAGCAAAATGCACAGTCTCATCGGCGTGTCACGATCGCGCTGTGTATGCTGCAAAAACGCGTATGCTTGGCAGAGCGCGAGCGCAATTATCGACAAGCATATCGCCACATATATGGCTTGCATGTCGTAGACGGCTCTGACTCCGAATGATGTGCATGCGGGGATAATTACGAGTGGCAGAATGCCCGGTATCACAATTAACCAGTTATACGTGATATTGATATACTTCGAACGGTAGAAGCTCAATGCGAGCATGCACGTCTGTATTGTCAGAATGCCAAGCATGCAGTGGAATGAATTTACCCAATTCCAGCTGTGATAACGCAGAATTGCGAAAAGCCATAGCGGCAGCATGCAAAGCGCCAGCGCGCCATCTGTTAAGAAAATGGCTTCGAGTTTGTGCAGGATGACATCCCAGACGCTCAGGCTTGTCCCACATAATGGATCTGCGCCATCGACTTTGTTTTGCATTTCGGTCAAATGAATGAGCGGAAATGCGCTGAATAAAATCAGAAGCGTAGAGAGGAAATTGCTGATATTGAGTGTAATATTGATGTCGTCGTTATCCGGAGTGCCACATGCATCTGCCGTGACGATATATAGCACGAGCGCGGTCAGAAGCTCAATTACGAGCATTCCGCCAAAGCCCAGCCAAGGCACCGACGAGTTGCGCATCTGCCGTAATTCCTTGTATAGCACCGGATTGATGCTGTCACTCGTTTCGATTGTCGGAAATAAAGTAGTCATCATGGCAGTTAAATCAGGGTTACTTATCTGTCGAGTGGAGTCTACTGGAAAATGGACGCATTCAATGCGGTGAAACAGGAATCATGGAAAATGCAAGAAGCGCTGGCAGTTTTTATCAAACAGTCAGCGCTTCTTATGCATATCTCTATGTGGTGCTAGTTATTTAGCGACCGAGACATCGATGACCTGGTTCGGGTCTTCGAAGAACATCGCGTGGATTGTCTGACGGTTGCAGTTAGCGACGACTTGCCAGATGGAGTACCACAAGTCGCCTTCATTTTTGAGGACTTCGAAGCCTTTTGCGCGTTCCTTGGCCATTTCTTCGGAGATAGCTTTTTCAAGGACTGCGCGGTTTTTCTCATCGAGTGCTTGGCTGACGGTCAGTTTTTCGCCTTCTTTGCAGATGCCGGGGAAGTGGATTGCGGTCATCTCGGTACGGGAATCGAATTTGCATGTCGCCGGATTGAGAGTCTGCGAGTAGAGCACTAGGCTCATCAGCTTCGCCATATCGGCTTCATTCTGGACTGCGTCGCGCTTTGCTTTCAGCGTCTCATAGCGTCCGATACCGCTGCCGTAGAGCGCGCGGTTGCGGTAAGCGGGGCTCAGATAGAAATTCGTCTGCATTGGTTCGCCGGGGAGCCAGACGAGTTTGTTATCGACTAGTTCGAGCACGCCGTATTTTCCGGTTGAGTCGGCGATGAAGAGTCCGGCATTCCAGTCGAGTCTGTCGGCTTTCAAGCTATGCACATCGACTGTCTGTGCGAGTGCGACTGCTTCATCGACGGACGCCGCGCGTTCACCCAGGAAGCGGATGAGTGCGCTTGCGGACATGCGGTATTTTGCATTGGGGTTGGTTCCGCTGCATTCAGCGATGCCGGTAAGCGCAACATCTTCGGAATTTCTCATATTGCCTTCGATGTACACGCCCTTTTCATTCATGATATCGATAGTGAAGAAGAGCAACGGCAGTGTGTCAATCTTTTTGATGCCGAGTTTCTGCGCTTCGTCAAAGTCGGGGCCGCTGAACGGGAGATATGCCAAGCCGACGGTTTTGAGGAAGCCCGGAACTGCAGTGCGGACGACATACGCCGGTTTATTCGAT
This sequence comes from Blautia faecis, assembly GCA_963630475.1. Taxonomy (GTDB): domain Bacteria; phylum Verrucomicrobiota; class Lentisphaeria; order Oligosphaerales; family Oligosphaeraceae; genus CAKUJM01. The sequence continues at coordinate 6,044 of CAVGNO010000113.1, forward strand.
ACATTGAGATCCATAGAGCGTCCGACGACTGTGTCGCCATTGGGCAGGACTTTTGCGACTGCCGAGCAGCCGTATTTGCCGAAGCGCTCTGCATCAAGCGCCAGACCCTTCTCGTAATCGATTTCAGTAAAGACGGGCAACTCGATGACTTGAGCGGCTAGGACTTTGCCGACAATGCGTTCCTGACTGTCAGCGCACTGCTTGACCGCCGGTGTGGCATTGGTGGATGAGGACGCACACCCTGTTCCGCAGAAAACTCCGATCCCTGCGGCCAGTACTGCCGCGCTGAAAATGAGATGTAGATTTTTCATGGTTGATGAATCCGTATTTGTTATCTTTTTTTTTGGAAAATTAACGAAAAACGACATGATAATTCTCTGTGTCCGTATGTATTATGTTTTGTTC
>CAVGNO010000114.1:0-4646 GCA_963630475.1 Blautia faecis
AGCTTGGACTCGGCGAAATGGTGCGCAGCCAATGCGAAAAAGACACTAATGCCGAAGAAAATGCATCAAAGAGCGCGCCTGTTCCTGAAGATGTCATCCAGCTGTTGGATAAAATGAAGGACATCACTTGGGAAAAGCCGGTCACGCGCGGACGCCGTGTCTATGACGATGCAAAATTCTACCGTTCCATTGAACGGCAGGCTAAATTCAGAAAACAGCTCTCCGATGCGCAAATTGGCGCACTGAAGAAATTGGCGGCAAAATATGCAGTGCAGTTGGGCGGTAGTGTCGATAGCGCTATAATGCAAGATGCCGACAGCGCAGACGACACGCCGACTGCGGAAATGGCGACGACTTTGAGCCCGCTCGCAAAAGCCGAAGTCGATAAGCTTATGGCAAAATGCGCAGGTATCCATAGCTGGCACCCGGTCACAAAACGCGGAAAACGCGTCTATGACGACCAGGCATTCTATGCTTCGCTGGAAGAGCAATATCGCCTTCGCGGCTATCTAACCATTAAACAGATCGATGCATTGAGAAAATTGTGCGCTAAATATCCCGATAAGCATGATGATGATGCGCACGATGCTCCAACTGAAACAATCGCGCAGCCAGTGGCAAAAAGTGCAGCAATGCCTACCGTAAAAACGGTAAATGCAAAAAATAATAAGGACGAAATCCTCGATGAAAAATGCCCGGAATGCGGCGCGCCGCTGGTGCGCAAAGCATACCGAGGGCGCACATTCATCGGCTGCACCGCATACCCACAATGCAAATACGCTAGAAAAGGATAGCTGTAACGCACAAACGCTGTAAATTTGAGTGAATTGTCGCTGTTTGTCATAAAATTTCGCAAGATTGCTTGCAAAATCTCAAGGTTGTATTATTTTACGCATTGAGACGAAATTTTTACATCATTTGTCATGTTTTGTCGTTAATTGACATTGCATAGCAATTCCCACCAACATCAGGAGTAGCGATGATTTTAACATTGAAGGAATTGGCAGAGCATCTCCGCGTCAATGAGCGCACAATTTTGCGCATGTTGGACAGTGGTAAGATTCACGGAGTTAAGATTGGTGGTCAGTGGCGTTTCAATGGGTGCCAGATTGACAGTGTGTTTTTCCCGGATGGTGAAGCTTCTTCAGATGCTTCATCAGAAGGCAGCAGCAAGGAGCCTGCGTTACTTATGAATCGTTCTAATATCGGTATTCCGATCAGCCGCGTAATGAGCGAGGATCGCATCCTGTTGAATTTGAAAGCGACTGACAAGGAGTCTGTGATTGAGGAATTGACTGAAGCGCGTATGCTGTACGGCCTCGTGCTCGATGTCAATGAGCTGCGCAATAAGTGCTTGCAGCGCGAAGAGAGCCTCTCGACCGGCATCGGCGAAGGCATTGCGATTCCGCATCCGCGCGACCCAATTCCGACTCTGCGCACTAGCGCGGCGATCATCTACGGCTACTCGAAGCAGGGCATTGACTTCGGTGCGTGTGACGGCAAGCCAGTGCACATGTTCTTCTTGATGTGCAGCCAGAATATCGAGTTGCATCTGCACTTGATGGGTTGCATGGCACGGATGCTACGTGACGAGAAATTCGTCAAAGCGCTCCCGGAATGCAAAGTAAATGCCGACGTCATCAAACTGGTGATGGAGCATGAGCGCGAGGAATTCCTCAGCCGCGAACAGGGAAATTAATGCTGGTGCTGTGAGGCCGGGGCTTGTCCCCGGCCTTTTCTCTTATAATCTGCTGATATTTCTCCAGCCGTTCGTTGAACGTATATTATCTTATTACGGATTTCTGAACTGCAAAGCATTTTTATGTCATAACGTTTTTGCAGAAAATAAGATGTCATGGCACTAATCAGGAGGAGAAGAATGCTATGAATATAAAGTATTTAATTGGCGAGACAACGCAATATGACAAAAAGCAGGCATTGGAGGAGAAACGGCCTAAAAGCTGGTGCAAAAGCGTTAGTGCATTTGCCAATGGCGATGGTGGCTGTCTGATTTTTGGCATTGCTGATGATGGGACGGTTGTGGGTGTGACCGATCCGGAACATGTTGCGGAGAAAGCGAGTGAAATTATCAAGACACATCTGGATCCAGTTCCACGATTCATTCTTCGCTTTGAGCAACTTGAAGGGAAAACTCTGATTATCCTGGAAGTGATGAGGGGCGAAGACACTCCGTATTACTATTCAGCTGACGGAGTGCTAGAGGCGTTTGTTCGTATTGGCAATGAGAGTGTCAGAGCCACAGCAACAGAACAGCGCCGATTGGTAATGAAAGGTCGGAATGTGAGTTATGACGCACAGATTTCGCCTTATAAGGTTGGAGATTATGCATTTTCTAAATTGCATGAGCGCTATAAGAAATGGACAGGGAAGAGTTTTGAAGAACGTTTTCTAGTGTCATTTGGTCTTGCGAATGACAAAGGGTATTTGAGCAATGCAGGTGCGCTTTTGGCGGATGAGTGCCCAATTCGTTGGTCACGGATCTTTTGTACACGCTGGAATGGATTGAATAAGAATAGCGGTACAATCGATGCAGTAGATGATGCCGAATACGAAGGCGGATTGATTTATCTTCTGGAGAATGGCGAAAATTTCATCCTGCGGAATGCCCATAAAATGTGGCGCAAAACCGCTAATTCACGCGAGGAAATGTTCGATTATGTCGAACGTAGCTATCATGAAGCGCTTGTTAATGCATTGGTGCATCGCGATTATCTTGTCAATGGCAGTGAAGTGCATATTGATATGTACGACGATAGACTGGAGATTACGTCGCCTGGCGGCATGGCTGACGGCATCCCCATTCAAGACCGCGATCCGCTGACGGTTACTTCTACACGACGTAATCCGCTCTTGGCAGATGTTTTCGAACGACTCGGGCTTATGGAACGAAAAGGCAGTGGCTTTGGCAAAATCATTAGCGCATACGAGTTCCAGGTTAACTATAATGAAAAGAAAAAACCGATCTTCCGTTCCGATCGCTCTAATTTTGCCGTTATTCTGCCTAACTTAAATTATAATGGCCCCCAAGGTGGCACCCAAGACGATCATGGTGGTGGCCCCCAAGGTGGCACCCAAGATGATCATCTTGGTGGCACTCAAGACGCGCGTGGTGGTGGCACCCAAGGTGGCACCCAAGACGCGCTTCGGGATAGTATTGTTCACATCATCAATAAGGATAGCCGAGTTACGTTGCAGAAGATGTCTGAAATCACCGGGGTCAGTGTAAGGACATTAAAGCGGCGAATCAGCGAAATGCCTGCGGTAAAATATATCGGAAGTGGCTATAGTGGCCATTGGTGTGTTACTGAGAACAGGATATAATGGAGCGTTGCTTCCCCCCCCCACGTTTCCGTTATCCTCCGTTAATTTCCGTTAATTTCCGTTATCCTCCGTTTCCGTTTTTTCAATATTAATCCAAGCCGGCGGCTTTGCGGGCTTTGGCGAGATATGCGTACATTGCCGCTTCGTCGTTGGCAGCCGTGCGGTCGTAGTATTCGCGGTTAGTCAGCTTTGATGCGGCTGCTTCATCGATAATCACAGTGACTTGGTTATGAAGCTGGAGGGAAGAAGCGGCATTCATGGATGTGATTGGGCCTTCGAGCATACCCTTGATGGCATCGGCTTTATTTGCACCGTTGGCCAGGAGGATGATTTCGCGGGAATCGAGGATAGTGCCGATTCCCATTGTGATTGCCCAGTGCGGTACTTGTTCTGCGTCGCCATCGAAGAATCGTGCATTATCGGCGATTGTAACTGGTGCGAGCGGAATGACGCGTGTACGGCTCGTCAGGGATGAGCCGGGTTCATTGAAGCCGATATGGCCGTCGCGGCCGATTCCGATGATTTGCAGTTTGATGCCACCGAAGTCCTCGATAGCTTCTTCATAGCGGCAGCATTCGGCATCAATATTATTGGTCATGCCGTCGAGGAAATCGACATTGCTTTTCTTGAGGTTGATTGCGTTGAAGAGATTTTCTTCCATGAAACGCCGGTAGCTCTGCGGATGATTGCTGGGCAATCCGACATATTCATCGAGATTGAAAGTATGGATGTCTGAAAAATCGACTTCGCCGCGCTGATAGCCGGCTATCATCTCCTTGTATAGTCCGAGTGGCGAAGAACCGGTTGCTAGTCCGAGGACTTTGGCATTGTGGTTCATTACACGATCCTGGACAATTTTGTAGGCTTCTTTCGCGATTTGTGCTTCGCTTTTGCAAATTATTACTTTCACTGAGCGGTCTCCTTTTGGTTAGTGCTCATAAGAAAAATGTGAAATTCCAATATAATCGGCAAAACTTAAGCGACAAATCAGTAATGATGAATTTTAACGATAATTTTGCTGGCGTTTTTCCATCGACTGTATTGCATCGATGACTTGCTTGCAAGTGATATTGGCGATGCAAGGGAAGGGCAAGTTGAGATTTTTGCTTTTGCTGCATTGCCAATAGCATTTGAAGCAGCTGTGGTCGGCGATGGTGACGCAATGCTCGTGTGGGATGTCGGGATTGGGCTCAAATGCGCCGTAGTGTCCGCCGCCGAGGATGCTGACGACGGGGATGCCGAGCGCGAGCGCAAAATGCGCAGTGCCTGTCTCGTTGCTGATGAGCAAGCGGAAATGCGGTAAC
>CAVGNO010000114.1:4656-6430 GCA_963630475.1 Blautia faecis
CGGTAACAGCGCGCCCAGTTGCAGGAGTGTCGTGCGCCCGGTCAGGTCGATGACGCGTGATTTGTCGCCTATGCCGTCGATAATCTGCTTTGCCAATTCGGCTTCGGCGTTATTGCCCAGAATTGCGATATGCGTAGTGGGTTGATTAGCGAGGAGCCAGTTGCAGACTTGGGCAAAATTGGCAGCCGGCCAACGTCGGAATGGCATTTGTGCGCCCGGGACAATTGCATAGCAGCATTCGGGGATGCTGGGCAGTGCTGATAGATCTTCATTCATGATTGGAGACAGCAACTGCAGTGTTTCACTTGAGGAGAGTTCTTCGCCGGTGATGAATCGGAAGTACTTGCGATGGTTTTGATGGATTGTTATCTCATCATCATAATGATATAGATGCGTACAATCAAGATGCGGCCGCTTAAACGAGTTAAAGCGGTGGAGCGCTGTGTAAGTCGCTTGAGCTGTGATGCGAGACATTAGCATGTCTTCTTGGGGTAAATGGCTCAATATCAGGCATATCGCTTCGCAGAAACGATATGGAGCAAGCTCGTGTTGCAATTGTTTGCGAATTCGCCGCGATTTCCAAAGGCTTACGGTCTCATCTCGTGTCAGTGCGATGATGTGATCGACAAAGCAAATGCGTTTCAAAAGAGCGGCAAATGCGGGTGCGACGATGATTACGACTTTGCCACCGCGCTGATGTGTGCGCCGTGACAGCGCATCCAGAATTGGCGCCTGCACAATCAAATCGCCAAGTGCATTATTTGCTAATATGAACATGTCGCGGTTTTCAACGGATGGCGGGAGGATTTTGCGATGGCGAATGCTGATACGAAGTAGCGCTATTGCTATGCATCTGTATACATAAAGCGCTAACGGCGCTAACCAGCGTGATGACCGAATAAAATTACGTATTTTCTGTATCATGTCGCAAACTTGAAGCAAGAGTGTTGATGGCGTAAGCGTTAATATAAAACAGCGCGAGGAGAAAAGCATTTGCTGTGCATCAGGTGCGTGATTGATTTGATGCAACTGTCTACAAAAATGCAAAGACAGAGTAAAGTGTGTGCGATGCCGATGATGCGTAGCGAGAAAGCAGTTTGGCGGATTCAATTTTGATGTATTTTACGAGGACTAGCAACTATGCCTGACAATGTGATTCATGTAGCGCTTGCGACCGATTGCAATTATTTGGATTTTGCGATGATAACTGCGTATTCAGTAATTCATAGTCACAAGGGCGAAATGAAGCTGTGTATGCATGTTTTCACCAGTGGCGTCGAAGCATGCGATTTTGCGCGTATTGAGAGCTTGAGTCGTCAAGGTGTTGAAATAACGCGTCATCCGGTCGATACAGCGCAGTTTGCGCAGCGCTGGGATGGCATGACAAGTCCGATGTATTTCCGTTTGGAGCTTGCGGAGCGTTTGCCAAATGTGGAGCGTTGCATTTATCTGGATTGTGATGTAATTGTGCTTGATGATATCGAGCTGCTGTGGAAGGCAGAGCTGAATGGCAGGCCGTTGGGTGGTGTTGCGGACCGTGCCGGATTGCAGAAAAAGCGATGCGTCTACAACACTAAACAGCCGATGTTCAATTCTGGCGTTTTGCTGCTGGATTTGGCGCAGTGGCGGCGTGAAAACTATGTCGAATCGCTCGCGGAATTCTGGAAGAAAGAGCGTAGCTGGATGAATTTTGCGGATCAGGGATTGCTCAATGCATACTTTGATGGCAATTACACGATATTGCCGCAACGCTGGAATATCATCAATTCTGTAT
>CAVGNO010000115.1:0-5635 GCA_963630475.1 Blautia faecis
TTATCTGCATTGACGCCAAGCGTGTCGGCTAATTGCGACAACGAAGACAATGCGAGCTGGTTCGCTAGCTCCTTAAGAGTATTCTGGAGTGTCTCGCGCAATTGTTGCTGCGCTTGAGCCATATCGCCCGCTTCGGATGCCATCTCGGCTGTCTGCTGATATTCCTCTTCAAGCATCTGAAGCAGCTCCATTGCATTGCGCAACGACTCTTCCGAACGTTCTGCAAGTGCGTTCAGCGCGGCATTAATGCGTGACGACCACTCATCTAGCTCTTTTGCGACTGCATCCTGCGATTTTGCCGCGACTTCGAAGCGTCGATAGAGCAGCGCGTTAGTTGTGCGCTGTTGCATGCGGACAAGCTGCTGGCTGTTTTGCGTCGGGAGTGTCTGACGCAACGCGACTGCGCCATCGGGATTAGTCGCTTCGATCTGCTGTGCAAGCGCTTCCAGCTGTTGCCGCAATTCCGCAGTGCGTGAATTGATGCGCTGCTGCGCACTTTTGGCATTCTGATGCGCATCCTGCGAGACTTTTTTGCTTTGCGCTGCCAGCTTGCGGCTGTTTTCGGATTGCGCGCGCTGCTGTTCAGCCAATTGCTTGGTTTCCTGCGCGAGATATTGTGCTTGCCGCTGATGTTCGGACTGCAGAAGCGCATCGGCCAATGCCAATGACTGCCGTAGCATTTTCGCACTGCGGCTTGCTGGCGGCAGCGCCGAAGCGCCCTGTCCTGCCGCACATTGCTGTGATGCATCGTCCATCTCTTTTGCGGCATCGCGCAATAATTCCCGCATCTCATCGCATTGCGCTAGTGCGCCCAGCCGCTGCTGCAGCGCATAGCATTGCTCCGCAAGCTGTTGCTGTGGCGCAGCAAGCGTACTGCTCGGACGCTCATTACGCCGCAATTCGCTGATGATTCGCGTTTCATTCTCGAGGAGATTTCGCAATTCCTCGCGTGCATTCCGCAGAATATCGAGGTCGTTTGAACGGTCGCCACCCGATGATTGCGATGACTCATCCTGCGACTGCTCATCGCTTTGCTTATTGCCCGGATTATCGGATTGCTCGCCAGAATCGCCGGATGACTGCATCCGAAGGCGGTTTTCGATCAGGATATTATTGAACTCAGTCAGCTTAAGCAGCGCATAATGCTCAAATTTGATGCTGTCATCCAGCGCACCGGCATTGACGAATTGTGCGGCATGAAGAATTGCATCGCTACTTGCGACAAAATACTGATTGAGCGACGCCGGCAACGCTTTGAGGTTGGCATTTTGCGCAATCGTGTTCGCACGGCTGCGGATTGCGAGCTCAAGTGAGCGTAAATCGCGTTCCAATTCCTGCAATACGCGTAACGCCGGCGCTTCTTCGCGGTTTTGCAAGTCGCTGGTGTTGCGCAGAAGCCGTTTGCACTCGACAATCAGATCGCTGATATCGACTTCCTTGGAATTCTTGCGCATTTCCTTCAAATCCTCTGCGTCAAATGGCGAGTCGTCATTTGACGGCCGTTCCGGCACAATCGTGATAAAGAAGAGTTCGCTGCGGCTTTGCTGTGCGCGTGGCTGGCGATTATCCTGTGCGCTGAAATATCCCATGATGACACTGCCCGCCGGCAGCTGCGGCAGCTCGTACTCCTGCGAAATCTGCGCTTCACGCTCATTGATAAATTCGCATGCCACGCGGTGCTCTGCTTGCTCATTGATGATGAGATGCAAGAGAAAATCACGTAGACCGTAGTCATCGTTCGCTTTCGCATCCAGCAAAAGTACCATGCCGGGCTCCAAAGTGCTGTCCGATGCCGGCAACATCACATCGATTGCCGGCGGCAAATCGGGAATTGTCGTGATGGAAAATGGCTTGCTTAAAGCGCGATGCCCAGCGCGGTCGCTGTATTCAACTTGCAAAAGCATGTCGCTGTCGGCATAAAAAACTGACGGCACAACAGTGCCATCGTCACATTTGAGCAAACGGAAGCTTTGCCCTGACGGCATTTTGCATTTCACGTCAATGCAACTGTCTTCAAGCACATCCATCTCTTCGAATGCGGAAAAATTCTGCTGCGATGCGCGTGTGTATTGCGGCGGAGTCACCGTGATGGCGATTTGCTTGGGCGCGGGCGGCGTATATACATTCACACGATGCCACGCAGTGGAAAGATTGCGGCTGCGCACGCGAAATACGACCGATTCCTGCAAGTCGTACAGCGTGAGCTGCGCAATCGCGTTGCCGGCAGAATGCATCGGCAGCGAATGTGAAGCGCGCAACTCAAGTGTCGCATTGCCCGCTTCATCAACATAACGGTTGAATTTCACTTGCAATTTTAAGTCGCTTCCGGCTGGCAATTCGTCCGGAAATTCCGCTAATTCAATGCCAGGAGTGAATGAACATAATCCATTGAACGCGCGTTTCTGCAATGGCGAAGCTGCAAAAAATAGTAAAATGAGCGCGGGAATAAGCGCAAATTTCAGCGCACGGATATATTGCGCCGGTTGAAATACTGGTGATGAGCGCAAGCACGCAAAGTCATCATGTAAGAAATAACGCTGGTAATCCTTTAACAGCGATGCTTCATACGGCCGCAATGACGCGGATGCGCGCGCTTCCAACTCAATTACAGTCGCGAGACGATTTGCATCGCTAGGCGCGGCGGCTTCGAACTGACTGACAAGCGCTTTGGGATTCAGCCGCTTGCGGATATAACGCCATGCGAATCCGCCGGAAAATAGTATTGTAGCGAGTGCAAACCATGCGCTCAACCAAGCGGCGGATGACTCCGGTGCATGCGTTACCAAGCCACATAGCTCGACGCAGTACCACAGCCATTCGAGGAGCCAATATAAAAAACACACCCCGCTGAAACTACATAGCAATGCATCTGCGCGGCATTTTTTGCGCGCAGTCGTGAGCCATGCAGTGACAACGGGGGGATTCAACGATAGCTAATCTTGCACTCTATTACATGCGTGCCTTCAGGCGGCGGATGATTGCGCAAGTCGATGCATCATGCTTGAGCGGCGCATCCTTCGCGGCATCAAAATCCTTGAGGATGTTCTTTGCGAGCACTTTGCCCAGCTGCACACCCCATTGATCGAAGGAATAGACATTCCAGATGATGCCCTGCGTGAAGATCTTGTGCTCATAGAGCGCCATCAGCATACCGAGCGTATGCGGCGTAAGCTCGTCGCAGATGATGGTGTTGGTCGGACGATTGCCCTCGAATGTCTTCTGTGCTGCGAGCGCATCGCTGATTCCCGGCTCTTCGGCTTTGACTTGTGCAGTCGATTTGCCGAACGCCAGCGCTTCAGTCTGCGCAACAAAGTTTGCGAGCAACTTGCGATGATGATCGCCAATCGGCGTCTGCGAACGGCAGAAGCCGATGAAATCGGCAGGAATCAGCTTCGTGCCCTGATGCAGCAGCTGGAAGAACGAGTGCTGGCTGTTCGTGCCCGGCTCGCCCCAGATCACTGGGCCAGTCTGCCAAGTGACGCGGTTGCCATTGCGATCCACGCTCTTGCCATTGGATTCCATCGAGACTTGTTGCAAATGCGCAGCAAAACGATGCAGCGACTGATCGTAAGGCAGAATTGCATGGCTCTGCGCACCGAAGAAGTTGTTGTACCACACGCCAAGCATCGCCATCACGACCGGCAAGTTCTGCTCAAATGGCGCGGTACGGAAATGCTCGTCCATCGCATGGAAGCCTTCCAGCATCTCGACAAAGCACTCTGGGCCAATCTGTAGCATAATCGGCAAGCCGATTGCAGAACACATCGAATAACGGCCGCCAACCCAATTCCAGAATGCGAACATGTTCTTGACGTCAATGCCAAATTTCGAGACTTCCTCGGCATTGGTCGAAACTGCGACGAAATGGCGTGCAATCGCATTCTTGCTACCAAATGCGGAGAGGATCCAATTGCGTGCAGTCAGCGCGTTAGTCATCGTCTCCAAAGTCGTAAATGTCTTGGATGCGATGATGAAGAGCGTCTCGGCCGGATCCAGTCCCTTGAGCGTATCGCTGATGTGGAATCCATCGACATTGGAGACGAAGAGCACATTCAGATTCGGCGTCCCGAACGCTTTGAGTGCTTCGCACGCCATCTTCGGTCCCAAGTCGCTGCCGCCGATGCCGATATTGATGACATTGCGAATTGGCTTGCCGGTATAGCCCAGCCACTCGCCGGAACGCACAATCCGGCTGAATGCACTCATCTGATCGAGCACTGCATTGACATCCGGCATGACATCCTTGCCATCGACGATGATGGGGCGGTTTGAGCGGTTGCGCAGCGCGATATGCAGCACGCTACGGCCTTCGGTCTCATTGATTTTTTTGCCTTCGAACATCGCTTTGATCGCGTCCGCAAGCCCGGCTTCGCGCGCAAGCGCAAACAGCAGCTTCATTCCGTCGGCATCGATGCGGTTCTTCGAATAATCGAGGAGCATGTCGCCGAATTCAAGCGAGAAATTCTGTGCACGCGCTGCGTCACTTTCGAAGTATTCCGCAATCGTGGTGTTCTTGACCGCATCAAAATGCTGCTGGAGTGCATTCCACGCAGCAGTATCGGGATTTTTATTCATGGCAAAAGTTAATGAAATTATAACGGTAATCCTGCGGGAAAAGCCCGCACGGGTTGGATTCTGACATATTATAATATTGCATCAACACTCCGTACGTATAATACGCACTTGAAGAGACTCAATTTATGCCGATTCATCCCCTTATCATCATTGGCAACGGCCCTGCCGGATACACCGCCGCCATCTACGCGGCACGCGCAGGACTTGCGCCACTCGTCTACACTGGCGACAATCCCGGCGGATTGCTGATGCAAGCTGCAAAAATCGAAAATTTCCCCGGCTTCACGAGCGCAGTCAGCGGCCCAGCTCTGATGGATTCGCTGCAGGAACAAGCTGAACACTTCGGCGCTCAAACCGTCTATGATACTGTCAAGTCTGTGCATTTTTCGCCAAATGCAAATGAACTGACACTTGCATCCGGTGAAAGCGTCACTGCGCGCGCAGTGATTATTGCGACGGGGACACGCCACCGCAGTCTCGGATTGCCACGCGAAAAAGAGTTCCTCGGTCGCGGCGTCTCCTTCTGCGCGACTTGCGATGCAGCATTCTTCAAAAGCCGCACAGTTGCACTTGTCGGCGGCAATGACCGCGCAATCGAAGAAGCGCTAGTACTGGCCACGTCGGCTGCAACTGTGCATCTGATTCATCGGCGCCCCGAACTTGCCGCGACCGCACTGCTGCAACAGCGACTGCGCGAATGCGGCAACATCGTCATTCATCCGCAATGCATTCCGGTCGAATTACTAGGTGATGACCACGTGACCGGCATCAAATTACGCGATGCCGCTACTGGCGAAATCAGCACGCTTGAATGCGATGGCGTCTTCGCAGCAATCGGCGTGCAGCCGAATACGGATTTTCTTGAGGGAAGCGGAATTGCCCTGAATGAAATTGGATATATTATCCACAATGCCGCCATGATGAGTGCTGCAACGAATCTTCCCGGAGTCTTCGCAGCGGGGGATTGCGCAGAACCGCGCTTTCATCAAGCCGTCATCGCAGCAGGCGCCGGCGCACGCGCGGCAATGGAAGCAATACGCTTCCTTCATGATACAAATGC
>CAVGNO010000115.1:5645-6371 GCA_963630475.1 Blautia faecis
TCGTTAATCTTACCGCAAAAGATTTTGACAGCACAATCGCTGAAGGCGCGTGGGTGATTGACTTCTGGGCGACTTGGTGTGGCCCGTGCCGGATGCAAGGAAAACTCCTCGATAATGGCGCAGCGCTCCTCGAAGCACAGGGCATCAAAATCGGCAAAGTAAATGTCGATGAAGAGCAGGAATTGGCATTGCGCTTTGGCATTCTCTCCATCCCGACGTTGCTCGTCTTCAAGGATGGCCAGAAACTCCACTCGTTTGTCGGCGTACAACAATTAGCGACTATCGCAGAAGCATTCAAATCCTGAATCCGTGATGACATCACGAATCTAGGCTAACATAGAGCATACAAGACAATGAAAGAATTTTGGAATGAGCGTTACGAGACGATGTCTCGGGACGAACTGACTGCGTTGCAGAATGAGCGGCTTTGCCATCAAGTGAAGCGTGTCTACGCAAGCAGTCCGTACTTTAAGCAGAAATTTGACAAAGCAGGCGTCCATCCGGATGACATTCATGGCATTGAGGATTTGCATCTGCTACCATTTATGAGCAAGGAGGACTTCCGGCTCAATTATCCGCTGGGAATGTGCTGTGTGCCGCGCGAAGAACTGCGCGAATTCCACCAATCCAGCGGTTCGACCGGCACGCCAGTCGTCATGGCATACACCAACAACGACCTGCTGCAGTGGGCTGAATGCATGGCGCGCTGCTATCGCATGGCGGGGA
>CAVGNO010000116.1:0-2266 GCA_963630475.1 Blautia faecis
CGTGGTGTCTGCTCACATTCGCATTAGCGCGGCCGCAGTCCGGCCAGGAGCAAATCCGCAATATCAACCACGGCATCGCAATTGAGATGATTATCGACCGATCTGGGTCGATGCGTGCGCCAATGGCATACCGCATGAAACGCCAGAACCGCCTCGAGACAGTCAAACAAGTCTTCGGGCAATTCGTCTTCGGCGACCGCGATGCAAATTTGAAGGGGCGCCACAACGACCTCATCGGCGTCATCGGCTTCGCGCATTATCCATACACATTCTGTCCGCTCACACTTGATCACGATGCGCTTGCATTCTCGCTCAAAAACATCAACTTGATTACCGAGCAGAATGACGAAAATGGCACTGCTATCGGCGATGCGGTCGCGATGGGTGTTGCGCGTCTTGCCGACGCAGAACGCACGCTCCAAGCGCAGACACAGCGTGATGCTGGCACATATCGCATTAAATCCAAAATCATCATCCTGCTCACGGATGGACAGGACGAAGGCGAGCACACGCGGTCCATTGCCGAAGCCGCAGAATTGGCAAAAAAATACGGCATCCGCGTTTACACAATCGCAATCCTCGGCAAAAGCGAACAACACAGCAAGACGCCAGTTGGATGGCTCAATGCACTTGGCCAGCAATACGACACGTCGGAAATTGAAGCGATGGCCAAAACAACCGGCGGACTCTTCCAGACTTGCGATAGCTCCGAAGCGCTACAAGAAGTCTACCGCCAGATTGACCAACTCGAAAAAAGTGAAATTGAGGCTGTGCGCTATGTGACTCACCGCGAGCTGTTTTTCCCATTTGCTGCAGCTGCAATGGCGACACTGCTGGCCGCACTCATCCTCCGCAATACAATATTTTCCCGCTTGCCATGCTGACCAATATCTCCATGCTTCATTGGCTGTGGCTTCTGCCGCTGCTGATTATCTTCTACGCAGTCACTGCGCATAAACGCAATGCACGCATCAAACGCGCAGGCGGCCCCAATACACGCGCTGCAATCGCGGGGGCATCATCTCCCCGCGCATCTGTCTTCCGCATCATCCTCGTATTGCTTGCGTTAGCCGCGCTGATTATCGCACTGGCCGGGCCTGCTTGGAATCCAATCGAAGAGACAATTCAGCGCGAAGGCCGCGATGTCGTCTTCGTCCTCGATGTATCCAAAAGCATGCTTGCCGAAGACTTGCGCCCCAATCGCCTTGAGCGCGCGAAAATCGACATCGCTGACTGCTTGGAATCACTGAATGGCGACCGCGTCGCACTCGTCGTATTTGCCGGCACTGCCAGCGTACAATGCCCGCTGACTCAAGACTATGGGTTCTTTCGCATGATGCTAGCCGATGTCTCAACCGAGAGCGTCTCGCGTGGCGGCACTGCAATCGGCGATGCATTGCGCGTTGCGCAGAAGCAAGTCTTCGATGACCAGGATAAAGCATACCGCGATATCATCCTCATCACCGACGGCGAAGACCACGACTCCTTCCCTGTCGAAGCCGCAACGGAAATTGGTGCAAAAAATATCCGCTTGATCGCAATCGGCATTGGCGATGACACCAACGGCACGCCCATTTCCATCACCGATCCCCAAAGCGGCCTGAAACGCAATCTCACTTACAAAGGCGAAATCGTGCGATCCAAACTGGATTCAGCGACGCTTAAGCAAATGGCCGAAGCGACGCCGGAAGGAATCTTCCTACCTGTCGCGACAAATACGATGGATTTACGCGCAATCTATAGCCAGCTCATCGCACACGCGGCACGCCGCGCAATGGCGACAGAACAAGTCACACGGCTCCAGCCCAAATTTCAAATCTTCATCGGCATATCGATGGCGCTCCTCGCACTAGCGATGCTCTTGCCACGCGGTCATCGCTCTATCCCTAAAATTGTCATCATCATGGCGCTAATCAGCATCACTGGCAGCAGCTGGGGCGCACCAACTGCACAATCGCTCCTCCAGGAAGGCAATGCCGCAGCAGACGCCGGAAATAACACCAGCGCAATCGAAAAATATCTCGAAGCCGAGAAAATTGCATCGCCAGAAAAACTGCCGTACATACAGTATAACCGCGCGATCGCTCAAATGGCGGAAGCACCCGAAGAAGCCGAAAAGACACTCAATGAAGTAAGACAGCAATCGCCCAATACCGCATTCCAAGCCAACTGCCTCACCGCATCAGGAAATATCAAATACCATCAAGCAGAAAAACTCGCAGCGTCCCCGCAATCGCTCAATGATGCAAAAAATGCCGTCGAACAA
>CAVGNO010000116.1:2323-6226 GCA_963630475.1 Blautia faecis
GAACAAACAGAATCAGCAACAGCAGCAAGACAAACAGAATCAGCAACAGCAAAACGAGCAGAACGATAAACAGCAGCAGCAAAAACAGGATCAGCAGCAGCAAGATAAGCAAAATCAGCAGCAGAACGAACAACAGGATAAGCAAGAGCAGAATCAGCAACAGCAGAACGAACAGCAGCAACAAGATCAGCAGCAGCAACAAGATCAGCAGCAACAGAATCAGCAGCAACAGAATCAGCAGCAACAGAATCAGCAGCAACAAGATCAGCAGCAAGAGCAGAATCAGCAACAGCAGAACGAACAGCAGCAAAACGAACAGCAGCAACAAGATCAGCAGCAGCAACAAGATCAGCAGCAAAACGAACAGCAGCAAAACGAACAGCAGCAGTCAGCGTCTGCCGCAAACGCGCAGCAGTCTGAAGACGAAAAGCAACCGGAAGCCAAGCCGCTCGATCGCACATTGCAGCAAATCATCGATGCCGAGAAGTTGCACCGCATGCAACAGCGTGCAAAGCAATCGCGTCAAGCTCCCGTGGAGAAGGATTGGTAAATACGGAGAAATAACTATTTCATGAGATCTTTTTATCATTGCATTTTAATTATATTTTTGATGACGACTGGGCTCATCATGGCGATTGAGCCGCAGATTTATGCAGTCGTCTCGAGTAACTCGGCCGAAATCGGCGAAGCGATTCATTTGCAAATCGCAGTCTCGACGCCACTGGACAAGCGCGCGCCACAGATTACTCCGCCGAAAATGCCGGATGAATTGCCCTTCCGTATCATCGCGCAGCAGCCGTATACACATCAACAGCGTAGTTACTCCCTCATCAACGGCAAAATGCAGGATAACAGCTGTACAACGACTGTCTATATCTACCAGCTGATTCCGCAGCAAGCCGGGAGCTTTACGCTTCCAGCGCTGACATTTAGCGTCGATGGCATGGCTCTCTCGACCGATCCCATCACACTCAATATTGGCGCACAAGCACGCAATGCGGCATGAGCATCATGCAGAAATTTACGCCGTCACGCGGACTTCTTGGTAGCACAATCAAAGGCAAGTGGCAAATCATCATCCCGGAGACACATACAATCCTGCGTGTCATCCCGCAATTTCCCTTCGATGCACTCAAACAAACTTTCAAGTTGCCGGACGCTGTCAATGATTGCGCATGGAAATCCAATGAAACCACGAAAATCATTAATGGCATCCCAAGCCGGGTCATCACTTTTGAACTCGATTTAACGCCGCGTTCCGACGGCTCATTCACCATCCCAGGCGCAACTGCGACAATTGTCGTGCGCGAGGACACGCGACGCCGGCACTCACGCGGCAGACTGTTTCCTGAAGATGATTTTTTCGACACCGCATTCTCCGGCATCTTTGGAGGCGGTCCGACACACGAACTCACAATTATCGCCGACGACAGCACTGTCACGATTGCACCACTGCCAACCGCAGGACGTCCCACCGACTTCTCCGGTTTGCTCGGAGAGCTCAAGATCGATGTAAAAGCTGAACCGACCGATGTATCCGTCGGCGACCCGATCCTGCTCACTGTAACGCTTAATGATGTGACACTGATCGAAAATGGATCATTGCCGGATTTGCGTAAAAACAACGCATTCACCGCATCATTCCGCGTCAGCGGCGATGATCCTGCCGTGACAACCAACAATACAATCGTTTTTCAACGCACAATCCGTGCAATTAACGACAAAGTCACTGCCATCCCTGCACTGACAATTCCATATTACGACACGAAACGCGACTGCTATGACACCGCAAGCAGTACACCCATTCCAATAACAGTTACAGCAGCCAAGCAAATCACACTCGCAGATGCCAGCGGCAATGGCGTCAAGCATAATGATGACCACGCGGCATCGGACACAAACGCTGCAAATGACAGCGATGCCGCGAAACGCGCAAACAATAATGACTGGTTGCCCAATCATGACAGCACTGCCGGCAGTGCACGCTTCTGCGCGCGCAGCAATTTGCTTGCATCACCAATTGTCGCGGGATTGGCAATTGCTCCTCCCGCTGCATGGCTTCTGCTTGCGTTGCTTAAGCTGTGCAACAACATGCGCAATTGCAATCCAGCACAACGCGCATCACGCAGTGCACGCAAAAACTTCCTCCGCACACTCAATCACATTAACGACAATACGCCAGATGCTGCCGGTATCGCTTATGCGGCATTGCAAAACTACATCGTCGCGCGATACAATCTCACCGGCAATACAGTCACTCACAGCGACATCGATGCATTAGCCATCCCCGACGCATCACGCAAACATCTCAAATCACTGCTCACGCAATGCGAAAACGCCAAATTTGCCGGCGCTCAACTCAACTTGAAGGAATTCAAGTCACTAGCAAAAACATGCGCGTAAAAGACACGTATTGGTACTATCGAAATTTTCGATGGCGATGGCGTCAATCTAGACAATAATATCCGCCTGTTTTTGGAGCCCCGCGAAATTCAATTTTGCCCTGTTTCTTGAGCAAAGCAATTGCGCGCTCAATAGTGGCACGGCTTTTTTCCAGCCGTTTAAGCAGCGCAGGCATCCGAATCCCAGGACTGGCGCAGATTGACTCAAAAATTGTCCTTACTCCATCATTTACTCCATCAGCAGCATTATCAGATGATGGAGTAAATGAGGATTTTTGCGGGGAAGAGATTGGACGATAGACGGTTGTTTTGACGGCAAATCCGGTATCTTCCAGGGTTGCTTCGCGAATTCCGTATTCAGCGAGCACGCTATTAACTCGTCGCAAGCCGCTACCCCATTCTTCCATAAAACGCATATAATTTAGCGCATTTGCCAAAGCTTCGTTACGGATTTTCGAGTAGCCAGCCATCGCACGTTCAGCAGTCTGACCACGTGGCAGTCCTCCCGGAGATGTTACTTCGACACGGTTGTCGTAAATTGCAATAAACACCGGCGCATTATGCTGAAGATATGAGCGATGTGCGAATGCGTTAATTACCAGCTCGCGCATTTCATCTGGTGGCAACTCATAGCGATCGTGTCTATATGCACCTTTGAAATAGCACCCCATATTGATTTTTGCCAGAATGTAGGTAAGTCCCTGCTCAATTAGATCAGTAATGGTTCCGGTAAAATCTCTGCGATCCAAAAAAACGACCTTGTCGCTTCCCTTAAAAAGCGCGCATTTTAGACGGATTGCGAATGACGCATCCCCGGTGAGCAATGCATACGCATTGTTAGCCAGCAACTTACCACGATTTCTTGAAATAATTCCCCATGCTTCCAGTTGATCTGGCGTCACTTTCTTGATGGTACGTTTTTCGGTCTCTGAATCACAATTATTTCGCGCTATACGGTACATTTTCGCACATAATGCAGCAACGCGAGCATCGTCAATTTTTGCGTTTACGCATGGTTCGCTATCAAAGCTACGCCCTTCGCTCAATAACGCCAGCTCACGTCGAGTCGCATCGTCTGCGCGTTGAGTCGTAGCCCCAACGCGAATATATACACCATCTACATCTCCTTCTGATTTAAGAAAATATGGAGTTCGAGAACCAGAGATGACATCCAAAGCTATGACCTGCTTGCCGTCTATATTTTCAATTCCAGTATCCACTTGTATACGCGGAGAACACGCATCGGAAATGGAATTTACAATTGAATCCATCTCGGCATGTATGTTGCCCTTATCAATCCCATACACCGTCCCATTATTGGCGACACCAAAAAGCAAACGCCCGCCTTTACCATTTGCGAAAGCGACAACGGTCTTTAGATATTTGACTCGCTCTTCATTTGGAATCAATTTGAATTCCAGCTCGTATGACTCGCCCTGTGCGATCTCTTCCAAAATATTCATCGTTTCCTCCTCATTAACTCCTGACACGTACATAATGT
>CAVGNO010000117.1:0-6220 GCA_963630475.1 Blautia faecis
ATACTGCCGATAGCCACTTTGATATAGACACCGCAATACATCAACAAGTATTTCATCGCCAATCTGCTGTGCTCTCGCCAATAAATCTGATGCAGCAAACATCTCCGGCTGCATCCCGGTTTCCCCAAAATGATAAGCCGAGCCCATCATTGGCGCATAATCACTGTCCAGCAGCTTGCGCGCTGCGTCACTGACATCCCCATCCGTTGTCGCTTCAACCGCCTTATTTTGAGCAATATCACCAAATATCTCCGTATAACAGTAGTCAGCTATCTTCTGCACAAAAGTCAATTCATTATCGGTCATGTCGTCGTCATTCCTCCTTGTTTTTTTTTTCTGTCGCTGATAATGGCATAGCTCCGTCAATCCTACTCACTATAGCATCAGCGCGCATTCTTACAACCACACGTATTTTTCTTTTCGGTGATTATTGAGCATACGGTACATACCCGGTTTGCTCTACAAGCCGCTGTCCGACAGGAGACGTCAGGAAATCGATGATTTTCTGCGTATTCGCCGTGCGTGGGCGTGCAGTCACCATATACGCGGTAGTGGTCAGCGGATATGTGCCGTTGCGAATATTTTCGACAGTCGGCTTAACACCATCGATTGCAAGCAGTTTAATTTGGTTATTCCGGAGCAATTCGGTAGCGTAGTATCGGAATGAGAAGCCGATTGCGGCATTGTAATTGCGGTAATTCGCGATGTCATTGATGATGTCACCCATGCCGCCGAGGCGGTCTTCTTTGAGTGGCGGCATAATCGGAAGAGCGCCCATCAGTTTCTGAAGTGCCGTCTGGCTGCCACTGCCTTCATTGCGCTGAAATGGAATGATTTTCGTATCTGCGCTTGAGCCGACTTCGCGCCAGTTCGTGATGCGCCCCGAGTAGATGCCCTTGATCTGCTCAGTCGTCAGATTATCCACCGGATTCTTGACATTCACGTAGAAGACGAATGCATCTTTGCAAAATGGCACCATGTCGTAGGTTATGCCGGCTTCTGCGGCCTCATCCTGCTGCTTCTGCGAAGGCGCGAGCGCAAAAATCAAGTCGCGCTCGCCTTTGAGCAGCTCGTCATAGATGACATCCGATCCAGCAGTCGCAAGAATTTTGCGGTACTGCCGGTTCGCGGACGGATAGAGCGCTTTGGCCATCGCCGCATAAATCGGATAGAGTGCATAAGCGCCATTCAAGCGCGGATAGCCGGCATCGTGGTCGATCAGATACTCGGCGGGGGCTGTCACATCTACCAGCTTACTTTCGGGATTATCGGGATCATACTGCCACCAATTCACTCTCTGCGTAATTACCGGATAGCGTTCGACTTGCAACCAATAATAAATGCCAGCCGCACACCACACCGCAAGCGCAATCGGCATCACAACATACGAAATGCGCCGCAGCTTCCTGCGATTGAATATCACTCCGAGCACGCAAATCGCAAGCGAAAGCATAAATGCCGTCCAGCAAGTCAGATACGCAGCGCGATGCACAGACCCAAATACAATGATCACCCAGATAAACGCCCACGAAAAGAACAATATCTTCGCGGCAAAAACCAGCAAGACAATACGCAGGATGACTTTTGCTATTTTCCAATTCCGCTTTTTGTCCATTAACATTGCTCCGAATCAGCTGTTCTTAAGCGCATTCGCGACTTTGGCTACTGCCAGATCGAGTTCCAAGTCATGCAAGCCGTGATACGCGGCCTTCATGAAATCGAGCGGCAGAAGCTTGATGAGTTCTCGGCTGGGCACTTCATTCTGCCATTGATAGTATGCGTAGAATTGTCCAATCCAATTGGGCATAAAACCGCCCATGCCCGCGCCTGGACGCAACGTATAATGATCGACATCACAGAAGAACTCGAAGAGCTCCCTTCGGCTTTTTGTGCAAGTATACGCGTTTCCGCGGTCGATATAACTGCGCGTCTTGCTCTGCATATACGTGACAATAAAATCCTCGACATCGACTTTCGGCTCCATCTCGGCGATGTATTCAAAGAGCAACCCCTGCGTCTCGACAATTTCATCTAAATAGCATTCCGGATATGCACCCATAGTCATTACTCCTCCTCGTTAGATCAATGTGCTGAAGACTTTCTCTACTTTGTTCTTGTCCGACGTCACTAACATTCAGGGAACAGGGTTAATGTAATCCGTGAATACATGAAACATGTTCACATAACGCTTTATTCAACACCGCCTGCGCGCGCTAATTGCATCATCAAATGACGAATCACAGTAAGTGGCATTTTTTATAGAGATGCCACTTGAAAATATCTCCGAACATATATATTAAGCATCGGTCGTGTCGTCGGTCTTGGAGGCTGTCGGTAAGTAGGTTGTGAACCGGGTCAGATGGGGAACCAAGCAGCCCTAAGCAATTGACTTGGGTGACGGTTTTATCTGAGCCGGCGGCATGGCTTTTTTATTTCACGTTGGCACTTATATCGGCGGCGAGGGGAATTCACATAATGGCATATCAGGTATTAGCACGCAAGTGGCGTCCACAAACCTTCGCAGAAGTCGTTGGACAAGAGCATATTGCGCGTACCCTCCGCAACGCGATAATCAACAACCGCATCGGCCATGCATACTTGTTTGTCGGCTCACGCGGTATAGGCAAAACCACGAGCGCACGAATATTTGCTAAAGCGCTCAATTGCACCGACAGCCATGACGGCGAGCCGTGCTGTAAATGCGAAAATTGCCGCGAAATTGCAGCCGGCACATCGATTGACGTCGTTGAATTTGACGCTGCATCGCACCGCAAAGTCGAAGAAGTCCAAGTCCTGCGTGAACAAGCGAAGTATCCGCCCAGCAAATGCCGCTATAAAGTATTCATCATCGATGAAGTGCACATGCTTTCAGACACTGCATGGAATTCACTGCTGAAAGTGCTGGAAGAACCGCCGGAATATGTAAAATTTCTCTTTGCGACAACTGAAGTCCATAAAGTGCTACCGACCATTATTTCGCGGTGCCAGCGTTTCGATCTACGCCGCATCCCAGTGCCGCTGATTGCCGGACGCCTCCGCCAAATCGCTGAAAATGAAAAAATATTTGTCACCGACCAAGCGCTCAATGCAATCGCACGATGCGCTAATGGCGGGATGCGTGACGCACAATCGCTCTTCGACCAGATGATCGCATTCTGCGGCGGCATGAACGAAAGCGAGACCATCCAAGAACAGGATGTCAGCAATGTCTTCGGATTGGCATCCGGCAGCCAGTTGCGCGAAATCGCAATGGGTATCTTCGGAAACCAACTCGAACGCGCACTGGATGTCATCGCCGCATTAGCCGACAATGGTCGCGACCTCGAACGCGTCTTCGCCGACCTCGTCAGCTATATCCGGAACCTCATGCTGGCCGGATGCTGCCGCGATGCCGCGAAATACCTCGAAGTCAGCGCAGAAGAAAACGCCGAACTCAACGAGCTGGCAAAACAACTGCCGCCACGAATGGTGCAAAATGTCCTCAGCGCACTCGTCGCACAAGAACGCACATTCAAGGACTCCGTCAATAAACGCGTCGCACTCGAAGTCATCCTCGCACAAGTCGCCGGCGATGTCAATAGCGTCCAGCTCGACGACATCCTCGTGCATCTGAATAATATCAGCGGACTGCTTCCCAAGGAGCAGATTCAGCTCCCGCCCCGTCCGCAATTCGCCGCATCCCCCGCGCCTGTAACACCAGCGGAGCCTGTGACACCTGCGGCGCCTGTGACACCAGCGGCGCCTGTGACACCAACGGCGCCTGTGACACCTCCGGCGCCTGTGCCTCCACCGGCGCCTGTGCAGCCAGTTGCGCCTGTGACACCTGCGGCGCCTGTGACACCGCCTCCACCGCCTGCACCAGCATCTGCTCCGGCGAATGACGTTATGGCGGAATTACGCTCCGGCAGTGAGGAGCAGTCAGATCAGCAGATTGCCGAAGCAAATACACCGGCGGCTGTCATTACACCGGTGAAGCAGGAGAATACGGCGCTTGAAGCGCCCGTTGTTGCCGCAGAAGCCGACACTGGCTACCGCAAAGCGACTGCGGAGGAATTCAGCAAATTATCGCGTTGTGCGGCAGCGAAAGTGATAACCGCGCAATTTGGATGCGAGCCATTTGATATTCGAGTGCGTGTAAGTAAATAGCACTCAACGCGCAGCATGCAAATCAATTATCCTCCAATTTTAGAACGGCTGGTTGGCTACTTTTCGCGCTTGCCTGGCATTGGGCGGCGGACAGCACAGCGTCTTGCGATTGCTGCGCTGGATTGGCGCGAGGAGGATTTGCGCGCATTCGGTGCAGATTTGCAACAGTTGCGCCAATGTGTCAAGCCCTGCCCCTGCTGTGGTAGCTACACCGAGGGCGAATTATGCGCGATCTGCGCATCGCCGAAGCGCAATCACGCACAAGTCTGCGTCGTCGAACACGCATCGCAAATTGCCGTATTCGAGAATGCCGGCTGCTTCAATGGCGTCTACCACGTATTAGGCGGGCGCATCGCACCACTCTCCGGCATCGGCCCGGAGAAACTGCGCATCAACGAGCTAGTGCATCGCGTCGAATCCGGCGACGTCGAAGAGCTGATTCTGGCGACATCCCCGGATGTCGCAGGCGAAGCGACTGCGAATTTCATCGCATCGCTACTAGCGGGCTATCCGGTGGAAATCACTCGCCTCGCGGCCGGTTTGCCGGCGGGCGCAGATGTCGGATATGCGGACGCCGCGACACTTTCCCTGGCGCTGAATGGTCGCCACAAAATTTAACAAAAATTCAACGGGGTAATCAATGCAATTGGATCCAACCAAGATGGCCGATTGGCAAATCGCCGAGGCCGCAGAAGAAAATATGCTGCCAGTCAGCGATCTGGCTGCGCGTTTCGGATTGAAAAGCGAAGAAGTCATTCCATGGGGACGCCAGATCGCACGCGTTGATCAGCTCATGGTGCAGCAGCGCTTGGCCAATGCGCCACACGGCAAATATGTCGATGTCACTGCAATTACACCGACTCCGCTCGGCGAAGGAAAGACCACTACTACGATTGGATTAATTGAGGGATTAGGTAGACGAGGTAGACGCGTCTCCGGTGCAATCCGCCAGCCATCGGGCGGCCCGACATTCAATATCAAGGGATCGGCGGCAGGTGGCGGTCTCGCACAATGCATTCCGCTAGCGCCCTTCTCCATGGGTCTCACCGGCGATATCGACAAAATCACCAATGCACACAACCTCGGCATGGTCGCACTCACCGCACGCATGCAACATGAGCGCAATTATGACGACGCACAATTGGCGAAGCGCAATCTCAAACGCTTGGATATCGACCCGGCGCGCGTTCAATGCAAGTGGGTAATCGACTTCTGCGCACAAGCGTTACGCAATATCACGATCGGACAAGGCGGCAAGATGGATGGCGTGCCCATGGAATCCGGATTCGCTATCACTGTCTCCAGCGAGCTCATGGCCATCCTCGCTGTCGCTAAAAATCTCGCCGATTTGCGCGAACGCATTGGCAAGATGGTCTTAGCGTATAGCCGCGATGGACGCCCCGTCACTACCGCTGACCTCGAAGTCGATGGCGCAATGGCGGCTTTCATGAGTAGCACGCTCAATCCGACACTACTGCAGACGGTTGAAGGGCAGCCCGTGCTTGTACATGCCGGCCCATTCGCTAATATCGCGATTGGACAAAGCTCGGTCATCGCGGACCAGCTCGGCGTGCGCCTCAGCGAATATCATGTCACCGAAAGCGGCTTTGCTTCCGATATCGGCTTCGAGAAATTCTGGAATCTGAAGTGCCGTGCTTCAGGATTGCGCCCCAACGCAGTCGTAATTGTCGCGACAATTCGCGCACTCAAGATGCATGGCGGCGGCCCAGCCGTCAAACCTGGTCTCAAGCTCGATGATGCGTACATCCACGAAAATGTCGGCCTCGTCGAAAAAGGCTGCGAGAATCTCCTCGCACATATCGACATCGTCCGCAAATCCGGCGTACGCCCTGTTGTCTGTCTCAATGGCTTCTACACCGACACCACGGCGGAAATTGAAGCGGTGCGCCGCATTGCCGAAGGCGCAGGTGCATTATTCGCAGTATCACAGCACTGGCTCAAGGGCGGCGAAGGCGCACTCGAACTGGCGGAAGCTGTCGAAACCGCATGCGCAGAAGAAAATAACTTCCACTATCTCTACGACCTGGAGACACCGCTTGCCGAACGCATCGAC
>CAVGNO010000118.1:0-1240 GCA_963630475.1 Blautia faecis
TAATTTTGACATCCAGTACTCCGGGCTTCGCGGATTCAGCCGGGGATTTTATCGTTTCACAGCTTCGGTCATCAGATTCGTAATCTTACGTGCGAATTCAAGCGGATTGTCGATGGGCTGATTTGCCATCAAGCGCGCTTGGTCATAAAGCAATTCAGCAGCATCGGTAATCTTCGTCGAAGTGGCGTCCTTTTCGCTGATTTCGCGCAATGCGGCAATCAGCGGATGAGTCGGGTTGATTTCAAGAATCGGCTTGCTTTCCGGCACATCCTGCTTCATTGCTTTCATCAGCCGCTGCATCTGTTGAGACATGCCCCATTCATCCTCGACAAGGCAGCATGCACTGTCAGTCAAACGGTTGGAGAGACGCACTTCCTTGACTTTATCCTTGAGCAAGTCCTTCAGGCGAGCAATCAGCGTGTTATTGCCATTTTCATTAGCCTTGAGCTCTTCTTCACGCGCTTTCTTCTCTTCCTCGGTTTCGAGATCCACTTCGCCCTTGGAGATGTCGCGCAAACGCTTCTCCTTATAGTTATCGATGGACGGGATGACAAATTCATCAACGGGATCCGTCATGAAGAGCACTTCGAAGCCCTTCTTGCGGAATGCTTCCAACTGCGGCGCATTCGCGGCATTTGACGCGCTGTCCGCCAGCAGATAGTAGATTTCCTTCTGTGATTCCGGCATGCGCTTGACGTATTCATCGAGTGTCGTGCGCTTACCATCTTCCATTGCAGAGGACGAGAAGAGCAGCAGATTCTCTATCTTCTCGCGATTTTCGAAATCCTCGCGCAGTCCTTCCTTGAGGATTGCACCGAAGCTGGTGAAGAATTCGGCATAGCGTTCCGGCTCGCCGGTGCGGATGCTTTCGAGAGTATCCAGGACTTTCTTGATGATATTCTTGCGGATGATGCGCAATGCGCGGTCTTCCTGGAGCATCTCACGCGAGACATTCAGTGGCAAATCTGCCGAATCGACGACACCGCGCAGGAAACGCAGATAACGCGGGAGCAGCTCTTCGCAGTTATCGGTAATGAAGACACGGCGCACATAGAGCTGGAGGCCATGCGGACGTTGCTCCTGCACAAGCATATCCCACATCGGCTTCTGCGGAATGTAAATCAGCGCTTTGAATTCTGTCTGCCCCTCAACCGACCAATGCAGTGTTTCAAATGGCGTCTGGAAGTCACGTGAGATATGCTTGTAGAATTCCTCGTATTCTTCCTTCTTAATCTCATTC
>CAVGNO010000118.1:1250-6183 GCA_963630475.1 Blautia faecis
CATTCTTATTGCGCAGCCACAACGCTTTCTGCGAATTGAGCGTCTCTTCGGTGACAGTCACTTTCGGCGGAACCGGCTTGCCATCCTCGCCATTGACTTGCTTGCCATCGGCATCAAGCACCGGCTCTTCGTGTGTCACATCCATGACAATCGGATGCTCAACGAAATCCGAATACTTCTTGACAATCGAGCGCAGTTTCCATTCTTCGAGGAATTCCTTGTCCGCATCCTTCAGATGCATGATGATGTCAGTACCGCGCGTCGCTTTAGTCGTACTCTCAATCGTGTAATAGCCATCGCCCTTTGAGCACCACTTTGTCGCGTTGTCCGGCGAGCCGGCTGTGCGCGTAATCACCGTCACTTCATCAGCGACCATGAATGCCGAGTAGAAGCCGACACCGAACTGACCAATCAATTCCGGCGGGAGCTGATCTTTCTTGTCTGCGTATTCTTCCAGGAAGTGCTTTGTGCCAGAATTTGCGACAGTACCGATATTTTTCTCGACTTCGTCTGCGGTCATGCCGATACCGTTATCGCTAACCGTCAGTGTGCCGGCATCCTTGTCCACAGTCAGCTTGATCTTCCAATCCGAATTATCCTCCAGCAGAGATGCATCCTTGAGCGACTCAAAACGCGCACGATCAATCGCATCAGAGGCATTGGAGATAATTTCACGCAGGAAAATCTCCTTGTTTGAATACAGGGAATTGATAACCAAATCGAGCGTCTTCCGGACCTCGGTCTTAAATTCACGTGTTTCTGCCATAACGATTATTTCTCCTTTAGTATATTCAAAACCAGCGGATGGAACCGCTGGGAAATCAGCAATTATTTCTGCATTGCGGGAACCACTTCGGCCAGAATGTCCGCAACGTCGCACATGCGCCCCATGCCAGAGTCACCGCATGCGACACGCCCCGTGACCGGCCCGATGAAATGCACGCCACGCGAACGCAAGAGTTCGCAATTTGCGACAGTTGCCGGATGCTTCCACATCCGTGGATTCATCGCAGGCGCGACATAGACCGGTCCATCATGGGAGAGACAGAATGTCGAGAGTGCATCATCGGCGATTCCATGCGCCATCTTGGCGAGGATATTGGCAGTCGCAGGCGCAATCAGCAGGAGCTTCGTCTCAAGTGCCAACTCGATATGCTTTGGCCGCCACTGCACCGGATCATCCCACAACGACGTCACGACCGGTGCTTGTGAGAGTGTAAAGAATGTCTGTGGGCACACCAGGCGTGTCGCACTCTCGGTCATTATCACTCGCACTGCGATGCCAGCTTGCCGCAACCGGCTAGTCAAATCAGCAGCTTTATATGCCGCGATTGATCCTGTGACACCCAGCACCAGCACATTTTTTTCAATCGTGGTATTGGTCATGATCAGCGCATTAAGACCGATGTCTCGCTACCGGAGTTCCCCGCATCGGCAGCAGACACTAGTTGTTCAAGCTGTGAATTGGCGCAGGAATATGGCCGCCGAAATTGATGAATCGCGCGGATTTGCCGGGATTGGGAACTGGCACGACAGTTCCGCCACCGAAGAGTCCGCCGAATTCAACGCGGTCGCCGGCTTTCTTGCCCGGCACGGGGATGAATCGCACTGCTGTCGTCTTCTTGTTAATCATCCCAATTGCCATTTCGTCCGCAATCATCGCAGAGAGCGTTTCAGCCGGCGTATCGCCAGGCACTGCAATCATGTCCAATCCGACCGAGCAGACGCAAGTCATCGCTTCGAGTTTTTCCATCGAGAGTGCGCCACAAGCGGCGGCATTAGCCAGCGCAGCGTCTTCGCACACCGGAATAAATGCGCCCGAGAGTCCGCCGACGGATTGCGACGCGAATGCGCCGCCTTTTTTCACCGCATCATTGAGCATCGCGATACAAGCAGTCGAACCCGGAGCGCCAATCGCATCCATCCCTAGGATTTCAAGGATTTCGCCGATTGAGTCGCCAATCTTCGGCGTCGGTGCTAACGAGAGATCGACAATGCCGAATGGGATATTCAAGCGTTGCGCGACTTCGCGGCCGATCAGCTCGCCGCAACGCGTAACGCGGCAGGATGTCTCTTTAATCACTTCTGCAAGATCATGCAAGCCGAGATTTTCCGCGCCGTCGCTCTCGATACGGCGGCGTAATGCGCTGCACACAACGCCAGGACCGGAAACGCCGACATTGATGACCGCTTCCGGTTCGCCATGGCCATGATACGCGCCGGCCATAAACGGGATGTCTTCCGGCTGATTAGCGAAGACTACGAGTTTAGCGCATGCGAAACCATCCTGCGCAGCGCTCTTCTCCGCCAGCACTTTCAAAATCTGTCCGAGACGCTGAATTGCGCCCATGTTAATACCTGTGCGGCTGCTAGCGACATTGATTGAAGCGCAGACACGATCAGTGCTCAACAGCGCTTCCGGCAAAGACTCGATCAGCTCATTATCCGAGACACTCGCGCCCTTTTGCACTTGTGCGGAGTATCCGCCGACAAAATCCACGCCAGTACTCTTCGCAGCGGTATCCAACGCTTTAATCAGCGCTAGCAATCCGCGGCGACCTAAACCGGCGGCGACATCTGCTGCCGGCGAGACCGCCAGACGCTTATTCACTACCGGAATGCCATATTTTGTCCCGACTTCGTCGCAAGTCTCAACCAGCTTGCCCGCATATTGCTCAATCTTGCTGACGACTTTGCGCGCCATTACATCGGCATCAGTGTCACGGCAATCCATTAGATTGATGCCGATAGTGACGGTACGCACATCGAGATTTTCCTTCTGAAGCATCTCGACCGTATTGATTATTTGGTCTGTACGAATCATAATCCTGTTGAGAATGGTGAAAAATTCAATTGGAAATCCACTATTTGAACCAACGCAACCGCAATGCATTGGAAACAACACACACCGAGCTGCATGACATTGCCAGCGCAGCAAATATCGGCCGGATGGACCAGCCAAACAAGTGCTCGAAACACCCTGCCGCCAATGGAATGCACAGCGCATTATACGCAAATGCCCAGAAAAGATTCTGGCGGATATTGCGCATGACTGCGTGAGAAAGCCGCCATGCCGTAACAACATCGCCAAGCTGTGACTTGCTCAACACGACATCGGCGGCTTCGATCGCAATGTCTGTGCCTGCGCCAATCGCAATGCCCACATCAGCAGTCGCAAGCGACGGCGCGTCATTAATGCCATCGCCAACCATCGCGACTTTGCGGCCTTCATTGCGCAACGACTTGATATACTCGGTCTTTTCCTGCGGCAATAAGCCCGCTTGCCATTTGAGAATGCCGCATTGCTTCGCGACATTTTCCGCACTCTCGCGATTATCACCAGTCAGCATCACGACTTCAAGATGCGCGGACGTCAATTTTGCAATTGCGTCCTTGCTGTCCTCACGCACTTGATCCGCGAGATAGAATGCGCCTAAAAGCCGACTATTGCCCATCAGATAGAGCGCGGTCGTGCCTAAATGCGTATTTTCCGGCACATCGACACCGGCTTCAGCAGCCATGCGCGCATTGCCAATCATGTATTCGCAGCCTTCAACGGTTGCGCGAACGCCCTGCCCCGGCACCGTCACCAGCGCATCCGCAGCCGGGAGCTTCCCGACATTATGCGCTTGCGCATAACGCAAAATCGAGCAAGCCAGCGGATGCTCGGAATCACGCTCAATCGCAGCAGCAATCACCATGAAGTCCGGAGCATTCTCTTCGACCGCGACAACTTCAGGCTGACCGCGTGTCACCGTGCCAGTCTTGTCCAATACAACGCTATTGACTGCACTCAATCCCTCCAGCGCAGTCGCATTCTTAAAGAGAATGCCCAATCGCGCCGCGCGGCCAGTGCCGACCATAATTGCGACTGGCGTCGCCAGTCCCAACGCGCATGGACAGCTGATGACAAGCACTGCAATTGCGTGTGAGAGTGCAGCCGGCGCACCACCACCGCACAACAGCCAGACGACAGCCGAAATAATCGCCACGCAAATCACAGTCGGCACAAAAATTCCGCATACGCGATCGGCCAGACGCGCAATCGGCGCTCGGCTGCTGCCAGCTTCTTCGACCAGCGCGATAATGCGCGCCAATGTCGTCTCCTCGCCTACAGCACTTACGCGAATGTGCAATGCGCCCGAGCAATTCATCGTTGCGCCAGTGACTTTGCTGCCAGCCGTCACATCCACCGGCAATGGCTCGCCAGTAATTGCCGATTGATCAACCGTCGAAATTCCGGAAATGACGACACCATCGACGGGGATTGCGGTTCCCGGTCGCACCAACAGCTCGTCGCCGACCGACAGTTCACTGACGGGGACGCTTTTTTCGACGCCATTTTCAATGCGAATCGCGCTCTTCGGCGCCAAATCCATTAGCTTGCTGATAGCATCTTTGGTATGATTACGCGCACGCGCTTCCAGCCACTTGCCGAACGTAATCAGCGTCGGAATCATCCCCGCGGAATCAAAATAGAAGTCGTTTCCTCCGCGGCACACTTCCCATAAGCTGTAGATGATGCCCGCACTGGCGCCCAGCGCAACCAGCGCATCCATCGTCGGCTCCATGCGGAATAACCCGCGATAGCCGCGAATAAAGAAGAGCCGGTTAATCCACAATATCGGCGCCAGCAATATCAGCTGACACCAAGCATTGTCCAGCACCGCGAACAACGGCAAGCCGAACATGCCGTGCATCGCGACATACATCAACGGCAGCATGAAGCATAACGAGAGCCAGAAGCGCGTACGCAATGCCGCGTTCTCCGCCAAATCCGCTTGGCGGCGCTCGGCCTGTTCCCGTCGGCGATCGACCAGCTTTGCGCCAAAGCCGACTTCCTCGACTGCCGCAATTACTGCGGGGACGACGCTTGCGGCATCCGCGCCTTCGGCTAATTCGACATCCAACGATTTCAGGAGCAGATTGACGT
>CAVGNO010000119.1:0-2009 GCA_963630475.1 Blautia faecis
GTTTTATAGAGTTGTCTGAGGCATTCGAATACGGCTTCGCGGCTCTTGAGGTTATAGTTGATTTCGCCACTCCATGTATAATTTTTGCGCCATGCGGCCAGCTGTTCGGAAATCTTCGCTGTGCTGCCATGATTTGCAAGATTTTTCAGCATATAGAGTGCGGTCATGCAGCCACTGTCGACATAGTAGAATTTTGGATAGAAGTAATGACCAGAGTGCTCGCCGGCAAATACGACATGCTCTTTATAGCGCGGATGGCGCATGAGCTGTTTGATCTGGCCGTGTCCCACTGGTGTATCGATGACTTCGCATTTATCGCGGAAATAATCTGCAATGAGCTGGCTGCAACAGATATTGCGCATGAGAATTGGCTCTGGAGCGTTATTTGCGCGCCATTCATTCAGCATGCATTGCGCGGTGAGGACATAGACGTGGGCAGGGATGATTTCCTTCCCTTGTTCATCGACAAATCCCGCGCGGTCGGCATCGCCATCGAAGCCAATGCCCAGCGCGGCTTTTTCTGCAACGACTGCTTTGCCGAGGCGTGCCATGAATTCCGGTAGCAACGGATTGGGAACGCCATTGGGAAAATTGCCGTCTGGCTCATCCTCGATATATTTGAATTCGAATCCGAGCGCGCTGAGCAATTGTGCAATTGGCTTGAATGCGATTGCACCGACGCCATTGCCGGCCGAGACGACGACTTTGATTGGCGGATTAACCGGCGGCAACTTCGTCATTCCGACGGCATCCAGATAGAATGCGGGATACTCGTTTTTCAGTGTAATCTGGCGATATTTGCCTGCTGTGGGGGCGTTTAGCGCTCCCGCATCAGCTAGCGCGATCATGTTTTCGCGCAAACGCGCTATATGGTTTGAATCCAATGGCAATGCGCCGGAGAAGAGAAATTTCATGCCGTTATAATCGCGCGGATTGTGCGATGCGGTAATCATGATGCCGCCGGCATAACGCGCCGCATGATAGCCGCACGCGTAATAGATTTCCTCGGAAGAGCACATTCCCAAGTTATCCACATCAAAACCGCTCGCAGTGATGGCGTTGCACACGGCTTCGCATAATGCGGGTGAAGAAGTCCGTGCGTCATACCCCACGACGATAACGCGTTTCGATGCATCATCCAGCAATTGGAGAAACGCGCGTGCTGCCAATGCAGAGACGGTTTCGTCGAAATCCTGTGGGTAGATGCCACGCAGATCATCACGTTTGAATACGCGCGAAAGCTGATCGGAGAAGTTGTTTGTGTCCATGGAGATGATTTTACTTGCGGAATAAGTCGAAGATGCGTTTGAGGCCGTGGCGATAAAAGTGTCTGCGGATGAACCGTCCGATTTTCAGCAACCGGCCGGGCTGTGCGGCATTCATGATGTCCTCGGGAAGGATGTCATGATAGTACGACTCGGTGATTTTGACGAGCGAGAAGACATCGGAGCTCACGCGCCAATTGTGGAGTGTGCGGCGTAGCCATCCCGGATGATTTGATGAATTTATATAGCTGCCGGTTGCCCAGTCGATAATGCGGACATGATTGTCTGCAGTGACTAGGAGATTTGCGCGGCGGAAATCGCCATGTGCAAATCCGGCATGATGCAATGTCCGGATGGCATCGGCGATATTTTGAAAGAGCGTCGGCGGCGGGATGTTCTCTTGAGTGTAGTGGCGTTTGCTTAACAACGCATGACCATCCGCGATATATTCCATGATGATCGTGTATTTCCCGATCATTGCGTATGCGCAAGGCGCATAGCTGGGACAGTGTGCTTCAAGATGCTTCAGGATGAGATACTCAGTGCCGATGCTGTCGCCAAAGAGAAGCCGCGCCAGCCAGTTGTGCCGCATCAAAGTCTTGACTAAATATTTCCGACCATCCTGCTCATAGACGTAGACATCTGCATTCCCCCAGGATGTCGATTGCCGTATTAACGTGCTCTTGCCCAGCAGTTCAGATAACGTCTGCGGAAATGCAATAGAATTTTGCGTCACTTGAGACA
>CAVGNO010000119.1:2019-3130 GCA_963630475.1 Blautia faecis
CTGAAGACTTTTAGCAACATGATGTCCTTGACCGGCTTGATGAATTCAATTGTCGATACGAGCATTGTATTACCGCCGATGGAATTCTCGTTGCGGTTGACAGGGCTGACGTCGTGGCGTTTGAAGCCACGGATTGTGCCATAGCCGCCACCGAAGTAACGGTCGAAGACTTTGACGTCGTCGCCACTGATATGATGATTGGAATAGCCGTCCATTGACAAGCGCATGAAGATGTCTTCGTAGACGGGGAGGTAGATTTCGTATCCGGCGTGGAATTTCATGTAGTCCGCATAGCTACCGAGCGCTTTGGTGACATACTCGAAGTCGGAGACAAAGCGCGATCCGCGGTTGGGGAAGCGTGTGCTGTTGCGCGTGTCACGCGTGAGGCGCAGAATCAAGCGGTTGGTGAATTCGCTGCCCTCGTCCTTTTGCAGGGAGTAATTCATGCCTTTGCGGAATTTCCATTCAGATGGATCGGAGCCGTCATGAATATTGAATTTCTCTTCGTCATCGAGGTCGGAGATGCGGATTTGTTCTGCGCGTAATCCGACGCCGAAATCCCAGTATTCGATATGGTCCTTGACGAACGGGAGCATGAATGCGACTGGCCAGGAGACCATCACGCCGCCGCCGATATGGCGTTCGTCATATTCGTCTTCATAGCGTGTGTTCATGAACAGCTCGCCGGTGACCGTGAATTGGCTGTCCATGAATGACGGCTCAGTCAGCTGCAGACTGAAGGACTGAGTCTTTGAGCCGAGGCCGAGATATGCGCGCATGTGCTGCCCGTCGCCTTTGGGCTTCTCCAGTTTCATCAAGTTGCTAAGGCTGAAGTTGCTCTCGCTTAATTCGAGGAAGCCCAATGCGGAGTCTTCGCTGGAGAAACCCGCGCCCAGCGAGATGCTACCGGTCGGCTTCTCGACGACTTGGATGTCGAGATCGCGTGTCGTCGGGCTCTCGCTGCGTTTGGTCACGACATTGACGCTTTCGAAGTAGTTGAGGTTTTCCAGACGGCGCTGTGACGTGCGGATTTTACGCATATCCGCCAAGTCATCTTCAAAAATCGCCAGTTCGCGGCGGATTACGCGCTCCTTCGTGTCTTCATTGCCGG
>CAVGNO010000119.1:3140-6159 GCA_963630475.1 Blautia faecis
GAGTCGCATTGTAGACTGCGCCGGATTGAAGCGTTGCGCATGCTTCAAATTGCTCCGCAGTGAATTTGGTGTTGCCGGTGTAGCTACGCTGCCCTAAAGTGTATTGCCGGCCTTCGATGATATTGAAGACGGGTGTCACCCACTCGTGTTCTTCGTCTTCCCAGCGTGTGTCAATGCTTGTAACTTGGCAGTCCAGATAGCCGCGAGTTGCATAGAGCGTACGGATGCGGTCGATATCGACAGTATGCATCATTGCGTTGTAGTTGTTGCCGAAGCGCACGATGTATCGCCACCACGGCCGCCGCGTCATCAACACCGATGCAATTTCGCTGTTCGTGAATACGGTGTTGCCGGTAAAATCGACGCCCTTGAGCTTATGTTTGGGCTTTTCGGTGACATGGAATGTCAGGATAACGCCCGATCCGTCCTGTGCATCTTCTAAGTTGCTCGTCACAGTCGTGCCGAAGTAGCCGGATTTTTCATATTTTTCGATGATGGCTTTGCGGTCCGCTGCCAGCTGGATTTCGTTGATCGGCTGATCGACTTTGCTCTTGGTCATCGCCAGAAGCCGCTTGCTGCTGTATACCGTGTTGCCGTCAATCTGCTTATCGACGATATTGCTCTTCAGTTGCAGCTGAAATGTGACTTGCTTTGTGCCGTCCGCCAATTCGCTGATGGAAAATCTTGCGCTGTCAATACCCGGCAGTGCATTAAGCGCTTTGAGGTCTTTGGAGAGCTGAGAAATCGAGAGTTCCTGTCCGACGCGCGTGCCGATTGTAGTGAAGACGAGCTGTTCAAGCGCTTCCTGATTGCCGCTCTTCGTGGTATCGACAACTTGGATGCGAGTCAGTATATCCGATGCCAATAGATTGACCGATAAAATGCAACTGAACAAGAGCGCGACTTGCGTCATGCGCCTGCTGATTTTGTCTGAGAGCATTTATACTCCTTGAGATGGTTGAAATGAATTACGCGTAATGCACGATAACATAATGCGTATGGTAGTCTTCGTATGCAGTAGCTAGGAGATTGCCGAAGACGCATGCGTATTTTTGCACACCGCAAAAAGCGGAGCGCTTAGTGTGAGGAAATCGAGCAGCACGAAGAGTAGCGGCGCGTAGATGACTGCGTTGATCAATGCCGCAAAACAGACTTCGTTTGCGAACAGTTTGAAGAAGAGCGCTGCCGGCATCGGCAGATTGACGAACAGCTCGCCTGAACAATAGACAAATGACGCGATTGCGCCAATGAGCGCCGCGCTACGCCAGCCGCATTTGCGTAATAAGGGCAGGGCAGGAAGCACAATTGCCGGCAATGCGGCTGCCAAAATTGTGATGATGCATTGCTGTGGCAGCTGTAGCGTTAGCCATGCAGAATAAGCTAATGCCGCAGATAGCGCTGCGATACATCCGCGCGTGATGCCATATCGCCACGCGATATAAGCGGCTACTAGCGGCAATGGATGAAAACGCAACTCAAGCCAGCAACGCGGCAATGTGACTTCAAACGCAATCGCAAAATAGAGCGCGCTCAAAATGATGAGCGCATGCAGCCATCCGGCAATCCAGCCGCGCCGGCCGGTAATCGCTTGACGCAATGCTTCGGGGTGGAGTGTGATTTCCACTTCGATTAGCGCATGAGCATTAGGATCGGTGATTTTGAACTGCATTGCTCCGGCGACGGCTAATGGCCTGATGGAATTGATACTAGGACGAATTCCTCGGTGGTGAGCGCCGCGCTACTCTCAACGCGATAGATCGGCGCGCCGTCTTCGCCACGCTGAATAGAGATGATCTTGCCGACAGTCAAGCCGGGATACATATTCTCGCTACCAAGATCCGTTGTGTAGACGCGGTCATTATTTTGCACTGTCGCAAAATTGACGCCCATCGCAGATGTCATATAAAGGACGCCATCGCGGTTTTCAAGTAGCCCGCT
Organism: Blautia faecis; assembly: GCA_963630475.1. Taxonomy (GTDB): domain Bacteria; phylum Verrucomicrobiota; class Lentisphaeria; order Oligosphaerales; family Oligosphaeraceae; genus CAKUJM01. The sequence continues at coordinate 5,079 of CAVGNO010000119.1, forward strand.
GACATTGCGGTTAAGCACTTGCACCGGCATCGAAAAATTCGATGCGGTGAAGAGCCGTACGACCGCTTGGCGTGCGGATGACTGCTCGATAATGCCGATGACGCCATCCAGATTCTGCACTGCCTGACCCGCTTGTACGCCGTCGTATGCACCGCGGTCAATTGTGATGCGCTCGATGCGCGTCTCAAATGCCGACATGCGGATAATTTTCGCGGTCAGGAGCGTGTGTGTGCGTTCCTGGTTTGTGCGGCGCAACATGCGCTGTAATTCGCGATTGCTGATGCGCAATCGTTCGCTGGCATCGTTGTTTTTTGCAATCTCATTGCGGCTGTTTGCGACTTCGGCTAGCAACTCGTCGCGCTGCTCTGATGTCATCTGCGGCGGTAGTCCGCCGAGTGCTTCGCGAGTGACGCGGTTGGTGAAATCCGTAACCGCAATGCCGGGCGAAGTGACCAGCGTTGCACACCAGCGCAACCGCTCCTGCAATCCTGTGGGCAGAAGAAATAACGCCAGGAAAAACAGCAAAAATGACAGCAGGATGGCAATGCGTGAATACATCGCGAATTATTCGAAATCGTATGCTTTCGAAAAGAGATCGCCGAGCATCGCGCATGTCGCTGCTTCATCCGGCCCCTCGACTTGAATAGTTGTGGTGTCCCCACACTGCAGCCCCAAGCTTAAAATCACGAGCGGCGAAGCACTGATGCGATGCGGTAGACCGTCACGCCCCGCAACAGATACTTGACCGGTGTAGCCACGCAAGGCTTTGGCAATTACGGAACTGGGGCGTAAATGAATGCCGCGGCTGTTTTGTACTGTCACATTCTGACTTGTCATCTGCTCGTCCTCCTCATGGATTTGCGTGTTATACTGTACGTAACGGGCTTAATGTAGCACCTGAAACCGTGGAGTTGATTCTTTTGCGTGATAAATCGGTCGTGATAGCGTTCCTCCGCAATACGTGATGTCGGACCGCGATGTACCGTTTCGTTGGTATCCGCGATACGCCAGGGAAACCAAGAAATAAACAACCTCAAAAATCACGCCTGTTGTAGGGCCGGCGGCTTGTCCCCGGCCTATT
>CAVGNO010000120.1:0-2119 GCA_963630475.1 Blautia faecis
TTTCTGACCAGCACGAAAGATTCGTGGAGTCACATCGAAGAAATTGTAATTCATGTCTCTCTCCTGACTACTTTTTTTTGACTTTTGACTACTTTTTCAAGCCGATAGCCTCGGCCAAGCCGGCATCATTTCCGATGATGGGCTTATATCCGAAATCGTGATTAGCGTTACGCCATGAAAAAGAATGAGATTGCGTGAGCTGCTGCACAACAAATCGCGTCAAGCGCGGCGGCGTCTCGCGATGCAGCAGTTTCGCACTGCATTCGCTTAACCACGCAAGTGCCATCGCAGTATGGCGGCCGATGCAGCCGTGAATCGGCGGCAATCCCGCCAATGCGAGATACTCGCGAATCCATTGCCACAGATTGACTGGCGTTTCATCGCAGATGAAGTACGCTTTGCCGGCGTTGGCGGCGCGTCCGCATAATTCGAGTGCGGCCATGATATGACCGTATACAGCGTTTGCAATGTGCGTAATGCTCACGACATTCTCGCCATCGCCAATCTGGCGGAATTTTCCGCTCATCGCAGCTCGCGCGATATTGGGGAGGATATGCGGATCGCGGTGTCCCCAGATCAAATGAGGGCGCAATGCACACACACGCAATGCACTATTTGCCGCAAGCGCCATCTCCTCGGCAATGCGTTTTGTCGCGGGATAATACGCAGAGTACCCCGATGCGTAAGGCAGTTGTTCATCGCCATTTACTATATCGCAATCACCGACGACTACACTCGGTGAGCTAGTATAAATCAGTCGTTGTACACCGCATTGCTTCGCGCATTCCAATACATTGGCAGTGCCATCGACATTGACTGTGTAGAATTTTTCCTTCTTCCCCCAGATATCACAGCAGGAGACGGTATGAAAAAGCGTTTCGCATCCGCGCATCGCTTCAAGCAACCCAGCGCGGTCGCGGATATCGCCCTGGAAGCACTTGACGCCACGTGCACGCAAGTCTTCAGGGATATGGCGGCTGAAGACTTGCACTGATGATGCGCCGCACTCCAGCAGCTTCTGCGCGAGTGCGTGTCCAAGGAAGCCGGTTCCGCCAAGCACAAGACAACGCCCCAATGATGCGCATTCGACGTCGCACTCTGAATTGTTGCTAGTATGACACGTCATCTAACTTATCTGAAGCACTTTGGCGCGCACTCGGCGCCCCCTGGCGGAGATACTCGTTGATAAATGGATCCAGATCGCCGTCTAAAACGCCCTGGACATTGCTGGTTTCGTAGCCGGTGCGCAAATCCTTGACCATTTGATATGGCTGGAGGACATAAGAGCGGATTTGGTTGCCGAATGCATTGTCGCCCTTTTCGATATCATTCTGGACTGCCGCCGCAGTACGCTTATCCTCTTCAATCTGATAAAGCCGCGCACGCAGTAGATTCATCGCAATGAAGCGGTTCTGATGCTGGGAGCGCTCGGACTGCGATGCGACAACAATCCCCGTCGGCAGATGCGTAATACGCACGGCAGACGATGTCTTGTTGATATGCTGGCCACCCGCGCCCGATGCGTGAAAGACATCGACGCGCAAATCCTTTTCGTTGATGTCGATTTTGATTTCATCATCGATAACCGGCAGCACATCGACGGAGCAGAATGACGTATGGCGGCGTTTGTTGGCATCAAATGGCGAGATGCGCACTAAGCGATGCACGCCCTTTTCGCACTTGAGGTATCCGTAGGCAAATTCACCATTCACAGTCATGGTGATATTTTTGATACCTGCTTCGTCGCCAAGTTGCATATCGTTGATAGCAAAGCCGAAGCCGCGTTTTTCAAACCAATGCAGATACATGCGTTCAAGCATTGCACACCAGTCGCAGGACTCAGTGCCGCCCGCGCCGGCGCGAATTGTGATAATTGCGTCGCGCGCATCCATCTTCCCGGAGAGGAAGCTGAAGAGCTCCAGACGGTCCAAGCCGTCTTTGAGCACTTGCCATTCGCCATCCGCTTCATCATAGAGCGCAGAGCTATCGCCTTCTTCGGCCGCCAGCTCCGCCAATGCCGCAAGATCTTCCGTCTGCCGGCAAAGCCGGTCAAAGGGCTCGATCACATTTTTCAGCGCACTGACTTCTTTGACGACCGCTTGCGACTGCTCCTGGGAAT
>CAVGNO010000120.1:2129-6054 GCA_963630475.1 Blautia faecis
TGGCTTGAAGCAAATCGAGCTTCTCACGCTTGACGGCGACGTCAAAGATACCCCCTCAAGTGGTCGCAGCGCTGTTGCGCGTCGGCCACTTTATTCTGCAATTCTTCTTTAGTCATGACGGATTATTTTACAACGTTGGTATTGCCGACGGCGATATTTTCGTCCTTCAGGCTATCGACAATGCGTGAACTGGGGACTGCCAGCGTACTCTTGGTAGCATTATTTTCGCCATTGGCGGCCAGGAATGCCTCGATTTGCTCACGGTAGACTTCCTTGATCTTATAGCGCCGCACTTTGAGCGTCGCGGTCATCGTGCCATCTTCCATCGTGAAATCCGGCAGAATCAAGACATCCTTGGGCTTCTGGTAATTCGCCAGATTCGTCGTCGTGCGTTCGACTTCTTCCTTGACCAGCTTATGTAGCTCCTCGGCAGAGTGCTTCTCGCGGTCTTCCTTCGAGACATTGACGCAGACATAGACATTTTTGCATTTTTCGCCAATTACGACTGCTTCGGAAATCAGCGGCGAGCTCTTGACCGCATCCTCGATATATTCCGGATGGAGCTTCTCGCCGCCATAAAGCACGATCATCGAAGAATTGCGGCCATGGATGAAGAGGAAGCCATTTTTGTCCATGTGACCGACATCGCCCGTATTGAGCCAGCCATTTTCCAGTGTCTTTGCCGATGCGTCAGTGTGGCGCCAGTAGCCCTTCATGACGCAATGGCCTTTGACCAGGAGCTGTCCGGTGATGTGTTTGCCCAGCTCGCCCTCTTCATTCTTGAATGTGTAATCGCCGCCATTTTCCGGCAGCAGCCATGGCATGAGCAAACCACAGGATCCCAAGCGATATTGGTCATGCAAGTTACTGGAGATAACTGGCGATGCTTCGGAGAGACCATACCCCTGCAATACCGGCATACCGCAGAAGCTGAAGAAGCTCTGGACATCTAGGTCCAGCGGCGCGCCACCGGAGACGAACATCCGGATTCTGCCGCCGAGCGCATTGCGGAATTGCTTAAAGATAAAAGGATTATAGAAGAACTTATGATAGAGCATGCGGAAAATGCCGCCATTCCAGCTCGTATTCGCAGTGAAGATGCGGCTCGCATTGTAAATCGCATTGTCAATCAGCTTGCGCTTGAAGCCGGTGATAGCATCAATCTTCTTGCGGAATGCCGCATGCAAATTATCCATGATGCGCGGCACAACCAAGACCAGCGTCGGCTGATACTTTCCAATATTGCGGCTGAAGTCCGCGATATTGTGCGGGATGCTCGTGCGGCAGCGCCCGGCAACCGAGCAACCAATCTCGCAAGTCATCGCATACGCGTGCCAATACGGCAGCAGCGACATGATGCGGTCTGCGGCATTCACTTTGAAGCACTCCAGCGCCGACCATACATTCCACCACAAATTACGGTGGCTGAGCATGACGCCCTTCGGCTTACCCGTCGAACCCGACGTGTAGATCAGTACCGCGATGCTCTCAAGCGCGGCGTCTTCATTTTCGAAGACATGATGTAGCGGCTTGCGCTCGAACTCCTGATGGCTGATTTCTGCCCAATCGACTACGGGAATCGCGCCGGCATTCGCTGTCGCTTTCTTCATGAAGCTCTTTTCGGTGAGCACGACAGTCGGCTCGCAATCCTGGATGACAAATGACATCTCGTCATCGCCCAAGCTCTCGCAAATCGGCACTGCGATTGCGCCCAGCAACCAGCACGCATAAGCGAAACGGAAATGGTTAGGATGCTTGGCCGCAATGGCGGCAACACGGTCGCCCGCTTTTACCCCATAACGATCCTTGAGGAATTTCGCCCACGCGAGCACATCGCAATAGAGCTCCGCGTATGTCGTATCGGTAAAGACCTTGCCATCCGAAGTGGTTAGCGCAATGCGTTCAGGAACGCTCAGGCAAGTATCACTGAATACCTCGATTAGGTGTTTGGGATTTTTTTCCATGGTTAATTCCAAAAGAATGATATAAATCAAAACGGGACGCCAACACCGTAGTTATAAGCCAGGTGCAACGTCCCGTTTTCCTCCTGAGTCAATAAAGAATCAGGCTAAAATTAAGCCATCTTAGCGACACGTGCGAAGAGACGTCCCTTCTTGCGGTCAGCTTTGTTCTGATGGATAACTTTGGTCTTGGCAGCTTTGTCAAGCTGTGCAAAGCAGAGAGAGAGAAGATTTTGCGCTTCGTCCTTCTTGCCTGCGTTGATTGCCTCATTCAAGGCATTCTCTGCGGTATGGATGCGGCTCTTGCGCGCGCGGTTCACAGTGCGCTTGCGCGCATCGGCACGCATGTGCTTTGCCGCGGAGGGAAGACGATGCGGTTTGGTATTTGCCATAGTCAGTTCAAAAAGTTATTTTTGGTTATGTTAGGAAATTATTGATTATTTTGCGCAACTGCATAATATGCCACGCTTTTGCGATTTTTCAAATCACCGGCACTGGTATGACGATGCTCTGCGCGCGATTGCTCTTCGCGATGCGCATCGGTTCGCATGACGCGCATTTTATCTGCAATTCGCCGCTTTTGAGCAACTCAAATGCAAATAGCGGCGGCACATCATCTGCACTGTCTTCACGCAAACGCAACTCGCCGGAGAATAACCCGTCCGGCAATTGCCGATATATGATGATGTAGCGCTGAAACTCGTATGTGCAGACTTTCGCGTCTGACGCCACCGCGATTTCATTCACAGCAGTGCCGCTTGCGGACAGTTCATCGCGCAATTGACGCCAGTCCAAGCGCGCGTTCTTCATGCGCACTGCAGTAAACTGGCGAATCGTAAAACCGCGTGACAGCACGGCAGCGCCCTTATGATGCGGCGATCGCACCGGCATAAAAAGCAGTTCCAGCGTGCCATATCCGCGTTGCTGTAGCGCATCGCGCAATTCAAGTGCGTCGCTACGGCTGCCGGGCAGTATCACAAGCGGCGCACTGCCGGCGGGGACAAACGCAATCGCGGGAATTCCGCCGCTATCCCCTGCCCCGATGCACACTTGTGCAATGGCTTGCGCGGGCATGACGCTCCCCGGCGCGTCACCCCACACCAGCAACGCACACAGCATCACGGCCATTCCGAAAAATGCCAGGATGGAGAGCCGCTTCGCCATAATCACGCACTGCAGTGCATCTTCCTTGTCGCCGTCTAGTCCTTATATTCGACAGCTTTCGTGAAGAGATTCTGGACTTCTTCAGACGGCTCCTTGCCGAAGTGCGTACCGACGACTGCGCAAATCATGCCGCCGACAAAGCCGGGGAGCAACTCGAAGATTCCGGTCGGAGTTGTCAAGAAGCACAGCCAGCCGATATCGATGAGCGCACCGCCGATAATACCCACGACTGCGCCAGTCATGTTAAAGCGTTTCCAGAATAGCGAAAGCATGATTGCGGGACCGAATGATGCACCGAAGACGCCCCACGCATTCGAGACCAAATCCATGATATTGCCGGCTTTCGGGTTGGATGCGATAATCAGCGCAGTCTCGGCGACAATCAGCACGACCAGACGGCCAATCCACATCAACTCTGCATCGTGTGCTTTGCTATTGCGGACAATCGGCTTATAGAAATCGCTGGAAAATGCGGAGGACGCTGCAAGCAACTGGCTGTCCGCAGTACTCATGGATGCAGCCAAAACCGCAGCAAGCAGCACACCCGAGACGAGTCCGAGAATTGCGCCGGGGAAGATATGGCGCACCATCTGGATGAACACCAGCTCGTTCTTGCAAATATCTTCATCCCAGCCCAGCTTCAGACGGCCGACAATACCGATGACTGCCGCGAAAATCACCACCAGCAATGTCCAGGAAATGCCAATCACCGAGGATTTGCGCAATTCCTTTTGAGACTTAATCGACATAAAGCGGATTATGATATGCGGCATGCCGAAGTATCCCAAGCCCCATGCCAG
>CAVGNO010000121.1:0-4585 GCA_963630475.1 Blautia faecis
GTACGCAATACGGACGTCTGCGGACGGCTTCAGTGAGCTGACCGCCTTCATCATAGCCGACATAGCCCGGAGGCGCGCCGACTAATCGCGATACTGCGAATTTCTCCATGTATTCGGACATATCGAACCGCACGAGTGCGCGTTCATCATCGAAGATAGCGGCTGCCAAGCTCTTCGCCAGTTCCGTCTTGCCGACACCCGTCGGGCCCAGGAACATGAATGAGCCAATTGGCCGATTCGGGTCTTGCAAGCCCGCACGCGCACGTTGAATCGCTTCTGCGACCGCAGTGACTGCTTCATCCTGGCCGATGACACGTTTATGGAGCGTGTCATCCAGATGCATGAGCTTTTCGCGTTCGCCTTCCATCAATTTTGCGACGGGGATGTGCGTCCAGCGGCTGATGATTTCAGCGATGTCGTTGTCATCGACCTCTTCACGCAACAGCCGTTGGTCGGTGTCGGTGGAATGTTTCGCCATAAGCTCATTGAGCTGACTCTCGATGCTCGGGATTGTCCCGTACTTAAGCTGGCTTGCGGTAGTCAGATCGCAGTCGCTGGTCGCTTTTTCCAATTGGTGGTTGGCCAATTCAAGCGAACTCTTGAGACTGCGGATTTTCTCGATGCTGCCTTTTTCGTCTTCCCATTGCGCTTCGAGTTTATTCACTTTCTCGGTGACTTGCGTGAGCTCGTCTTCGAGTTTTGCGACACGCTCACGTGCAGCCGGGTCGTCATCTTTGCGCAGACCTGTCAGCTCAATCTCAATCTGAGTCTTCCGGCGCGCGACTTCGTCCAATTCGACTGGGCGTGAGTCAATCTCCGTACGCAGTTTTGCTGCCGCTTCATCGACCAAGTCAATTGCTTTGTCCGGCAGGAATCGGTCTGAGATATAGCGGTCAGAGAGTACTGCTGCGGCGACAAGCGCGGAGTCACGGATTGTCACACCATGATGGAGCTCGTAGCGCTCACGCAGACCACGCAGAATTGAGATGGTGTCTTCGACATCCGGTGGCGGAATCAAGACTGTCTGGAATCGCCGCTCCAACGCCGCATCCTTTTCGATGTACTTGCGGTATTCGTTGAGTGTAGTCGCGCCAATGCAGTGCAATTCGCCACGCGCAAGCATCGGTTTGAGCAAGTTGCTGGCGTCCATGGAGCCCTCGGCAGCGCCTGCTCCGACGACAGTATGCAATTCATCGATAAAGAGGATGATCTGTCCGTCCGAGCTGGTCACTTCATTGAGGACTGCTTTCAGACGTTCCTCAAATTCACCACGGTATTTTGCGCCTGCGACAAGTGCGCCCATGTCGAGCGCGACCAACTGGCATTCCTTCAAGCCTTCCGGCACATCGCCACGGACAATCCGTCCAGCCAGTCCTTCGACAATTGCGGTTTTACCCACGCCAGGCTCGCCGATAAGCACCGGGTTGTTTTTGGTCCGGCGCGACAGAATCTGCATTACGCGGCGAATTTCCTCATCACGCCCGATTACCGGATCCAGCTTGTTCTGACGCGCTAGCGCGGTCAGATCCTTGCCGTATTTCTTCAATGCTTCGTAAGTCGCTTCCGGATCTTCGGTCGTTACGCGTTGATTGCCACGGACCGCTTTGATTGCATTTAACAGCGAGTCCTTGCTGATGCCACGCGCAGAGAAAATGTCGGCGACATCCTTCGATTTGTCATTGAGCGCAAGCAACAGATGCTCGACGCTGATAAAGTCGTCTTTGAACAATTCGCGGTATTTATCCGCTTCTGCCAGGATTTCATTGCCCTCGCTACCGAGATAGACTTGGCTGTTGCTGCCGCTGACATGCGGCAGGCGTCCCAATGCGGCATCGACATCCTCAGTGATGGCTTTGACATCTTTGCCCAGCCGCGTCAAGATAGATGCTGTAGTGCCATTCTCCTGTTGCAACATCGCCGCAAACAGATGCAAGCCGGTGAGCTCACTGTGCTGCAACTTTGCCGCTAGCTGTTGTGCTTCTCCAATACATTCACGCGATTTGACCGTAAATTTGTCGTAGTTCATAGTTAAATTCCTCCTTGCTGAATTTGAATCAGAAAATACATGATTGCGAATAAAGCAAAGCGCGTGCCAAAAAATGTGCAGGGGAGCAAAATCATGCGTTGCGACAATCTGACGCAGACAATAGCGCGTAAAAGCGCATTGCAAACTAGGGTTTGCAGCTTATATTTGGTCATTCGCAATATCTTGAGCCCGCGCAACGCGGAAAAATCCCTTTTCTAGCCTCGGTTCTAACTTTTTACCCAGTTCTCATGGCAACGGTATCTGTTATTCTTTCCATTATTTCGGTCATCGCCGCAATCCTGCTCACATTGGTCATTCTGATTCAGAATCCGAAACACGGCGGCGGTATTGGCGCTATCGGTGGCGGTGTCTCTGAAGCAATGTTCGGTGCATCTGCGCCGACTGCGTTGGTGAAAGTGACTGTCGTCCTCGCGATTATCTTCCTCTTCTGCACACTCGCGAACACCGCAATTGTCGGCAAGATGAGCCGCGCAAAGTCTGTCGGTGCACAGTTGGCCGCTGAAGTCGCTGCTCAGCCTGAAGCCGCGCCGGTTGTCTCCGAAGAAGCAGTCGAAGTCGCAAATGAAGCGACAAAAGCTGCGAACGAAGCAGTTGAGACGCCTGAAGCCGCACCTGCTGAAGCACCTGAAGCAAAATAGCCTGCGCTTATTGCCGCAAGCCCGAAGCGGCTCGGCATTCGCAATAATTTCATGATACGACTGTTTCCCGGAGGAGGAAATAGTCGTATCATTCGCTACTGAAGCGGTCTGAATGATGGCTTCTGTAGCAAGATCTATCAAGGAAAGCTCGTCCTTGATTTGATTTTATTTGAAAAATATCTGATTTTTTTGTCTTGTTTTTAGAAAAATGGGATGGGAACGGCGTATTATGGTTAGACAGTAGAGTTTGAAACAAATGTTTCGAAAAAAGAACTTAATGATGACCTGAATACAGGAGGAGGTAGCTATGAAGAAACAATTCCGCATCGTAACATTGGCTCTTGTGGCGATGGTGATGTTTGCCGGGATGAGCGTGATGGCACAGCCGGGGCGTCATGGGCCGGGGCCGCGGCATCATCATGACCGCATTTCGAGCGGCCGCTTGAATTCGATGATCGCGATTGGCACGACGCTTGGCGTCCTGGATATCGCATCGCGGATTATAGCGCCGCCGGTAGTTGTAAATACGACGCCGGTTTATACGACGCCTTCGTATAGCACGACGACTTACTACAACACGACGCCGTATTACAGCACGACTCAAGTTGTCACGACAGCACCTGCTCGGACGGTATACTACGAGACGACGCCGGTTTATACATCGCCTTCGTATAACTTCTACAACTATACGCCGCCGCCTCCGCCGCGTCCTGCACCTGTTGCGCCTCCGCGCGGTGATGGTTTCCGTGGCATGCCTGGTCCAGATGGCGGGCATCGTCCGGTAGCGCCAGCACCTGCTCCGCCTCATCATGGCGGCGGTCCGCGTTCGAATTGGCGCTAGACAGCTCAAAACGCAGTCATCTGCGCGATTGCCCGTTCGGATGACTGCATTCAACGGTTCAGAATGTGAATCTTATGGCGCATGATGATAACACATTAGTAACGAGTCCGACGCTTTTGCGTGGTATCCGCAGTGATGACGATGCGCTCTGGCAACAGTCTGCGACGGAGTTCTACCTGCGTTATCGCGGATTTATCTACTGCATTTGCAAGCATCTCCATCTGCAGGATTCGGATATTGAGATTGTAATCAACAACGTCCTGAGCAAATTCTTTGATCGCGAGGGCAAGTGGACATATCGTGAAAGCTACGGCAGCTTCCGTAAATTTTTCTCGACGATAATTCGCAATGCCGCGATAGACCTAGTGCGCAAGCAGTCGCGTCAGCGCACAGTTGCGCTTCCTGACGGCACTCCGGAGGGCGGCGGTGCAGAGTTGCATGATATGCGGATCCAGGAAGCGATTGACTTAACGGAGCGCGGCGAGTTATTGCAACAAGCGTGCAAACGTGTGCAGAAGCAAGCGCCGGCTGTTGCGTGGCAAGCATGGCAATGCTGCATGGTGAATAACGAGGATCCGAAAGCCGTCGCGCGTTTCCTCAAAGTGTCACTGGCATCAGTATACAATTATTGCAAACAGATCAATCGATTAGTCCGGGAAGCATACGAGAGTTTGGAACGAGAATAACATTTCCAAGTATGAGTAGCCATTTGACTAAAGACGAAATTACGGAGTATGCTGCCGGCGGCGTTTCGCTTTTCCAGCGCATGAGATGCTGGGCGCATCTGCGCTCATGCAGACTCTGCAAGAGCTTGCTGGAAGCCGAAGAGCAGGAGATAAAAGCCGGACGTGAGCTGGGCGAAATCCTCAAAAATTATATCGATCGCATTGGTGAAGCCGAGACGACGCTGGATGCCGAGCCGAAGTCATATTTAGCATCGCGTGCTGCTGAAAATCAGCAGAAGAACGCAGATGCGGATGAATCGCCGGATAAGCCGTTGAAGTAACCAGTGGACTTGACGATGGCGTATGTCGTGGACTTGAATTCGCAATGATATAT
>CAVGNO010000121.1:4595-5964 GCA_963630475.1 Blautia faecis
GACGGATACAGTGCGTATCAACATATTTGGCGAATCGCCGGCGGATTCACACGCTCATCCCCCAGATGCAGAAGTCCCGAAGGTTCCGGGGATTTTGCCGGGCATTGTCCCGCAAGTCAAAATCAGCTCCGGTGGTTTTGGGACGGTCTGGCTTGCCCAGGATGCAACTGGGCGCTATGTCGCATTGAAAGTATTTGACAGTAGCAAGAATAACAGTAGCAAGGATTTGGGAGATTATGAGCGCGATGCACTGCGGAGCTACTGTCCAAACGGCAATTGTACTCACCAGAATCTGCTTGTCATCTATCATGTCTCGCCCAATGGCGTATTGCCATTCTGCTACACGATGGAGCTGGCGAATAACTATAATTCGCCGGATAATCCCGCGAATATCGATAATTATCTTGCTGACACTCTGCTATTGCGGATTCAACGGCATAGGCATTTGCCAATACGGGAAATTATCAAATACAGCCGCGGCATTATCCAGGGGGTGATGCACTTGCATCACAATGGCATTGTCCATCGCGATATCAAGCCAGCAAACATCCTCTTTGTCGGCGATAATATCAAAATTGGCGATGTCGGCTTGGTCGCATTGGGCAAAGAAGAATATGTACGCAATGGAACCAACGGCTATTTGCCGCCGCTTGAGGACAGCGACTCGACCATTATCGATGCGGATGCGCAGCTCGATGGCTTTGACGCTGATATGTATGCGCTTGGCATGACGATGTATGTGATGATGACCGGGAATGCTCCTGATTCCGCACTGACATTGCCACATGAAATCCTGAATTCACCGCAATTTAGCGCACTTAATGCATTTATTTGCCACGCATGCGCGAGCAACCGTACTGCGCGGTTCGACTCAATCGATGAATTTAGCCGCGATTTTGAGGAATATGTCGCACTGCCATACGAAGTGCCGTATCTGCGCGACCGCATCAGCCAATTTGTTCACCGCTTCCGTCCACGCTATGTCAATACAATCGTCGCTGTCATCATTGCATTGATTGCGATTTTGTGCTACAGCATATTGCGGAAGCCGGCGCCGGTAGAAGACGAAATTGTCGCAGTCGATGATTATTGTTCTGTAATCGGTGTCAATGCAGAGGAAGTCGCTAACATAGCTTGGCAAACAGATGCGGCTAAAACAGATTCTGGCTTTTGTTTGCCCCAGGCAGACAAAGAAGGCAAGATGCGTGAGATGGTTTTGGAAGTGCCTGATTCTATTCTGAAAAAGAGCTTTGAAATCTATTTTGAAGTCCACTTAGATTTGTCTGAAGTCAGACCAATCTCGCTAATATGTTCATTTGCCGGAATGTATAATGGTAAGAAAAAGCCGTCAGATGAATACAAATTACGA
>CAVGNO010000122.1:0-439 GCA_963630475.1 Blautia faecis
TTGCCAGGATTGGTGTCATCCATGCGCAGATTGCATTTGCCGCCGAATTCCTGTGCGACACCGAAATCCAAGCAGATCGCTTTTGCATGGCCAATATGCAGATAGCCATTGGGTTCCGGAGGAAAACGCGTCCGTATCTGCTGGGGAGTATACTTCCCCGTCGCAAGATCTTCCTTCACAATATCACGGATAAAGTCACTATTTGCTGTAGCGCTCTCCGTGGTATTCACGTTGTTCTCTGCAGTATCTGACATACTAAAACACCAATCCTTTTTGCTAATACAGACTATTTGAAGTACCGCTCGCTGATGAACTTGTAGCTACGTGCCAGTTCGTCGAACGGGCACTGGCCATTGCATTCATCTTGCTCAACGATGAAGTACTGCACGCCGGCTTTCTCGCCAGCAGCGATGATAGCATCCCAATCCAAGTTGCCATC
>CAVGNO010000122.1:449-5946 GCA_963630475.1 Blautia faecis
CGCCCTTGATGCTGATGCCGTATTCCTTGAGGTGGAGCAGCGTCTGGCGTCCCGCGAGCTTGTTAATCCACTTGACCGGATCCTGGCCGCCTGCGGCAACCCAGAAGACATCCAATTCGGCTTTCAGCGCGGGTGCTTCGCGGTAGATGATATCGATGAGCAACTCGCCGTCAATGCGGGAGAATTCGATGTCGTGGTTGTGGTAGCTCAATTCGCGACCATTTGCCGCCAGTTTCTCAGCGATTTCATTGAGATGCTTTGCGAAGAGGATTGCGCCAGTGTGAGTGAATGGGCGCACATGCGGCCACGGATATGCAGTGCATTTGCAATTGAGCGTCTTGAGGCGGTCAATCACTTTGTCCGGATTGTCAAAGATGTCAGCAGACGGCTCGTGAGTCGCAATAATCTTCAGATCGAGGTCATTGCAGATCTTCGCAAATTCCTCGCTGGAAACCGCGATGCTGCCGGATGCCTGGACTGCATCATAACCGATTTTCTTGACCGTCTCCAGTGAGCCGACGACATCAAATTTTGTCTGCATGAAATCGCGCAGCGTGTAGAGCTGCGCAGCTAATTGACACTTTTTCATGATGATGATTTTTTGTGTTGGGGATTTATATAGCGGATGTGCTACTACTACACCCGAAAACCTTTTTTGACAGTAATCGAGATATCCGAAGGTGAGAAGATCACGCGGCTGTATGGCTCGGAGATGGATTCTGTCAGCCAGACATTGCCGCCGATGACCGAGTGATGCGCGATTGTGACATCGCCCAGGATGGTCGCGCCAGCATAGACTGTGACGTCATTTTCGAGATTGGGATGCCGCTTGTTGCCTTTGATGATTTTTCCGCAGCCGTCCTTTGGGAAGGAGAGCGCGCCGAGCGTGACGCCCTGGTAGAGCTTGACATTGTCGCCAAGCACTGCAGTCTCGCCGATTACGACGCCGGTGCCGTGGTCGATAAAGAAGCTCTTTCCGATCGTTGCGCCGGGGTTGATGTCGATTCCGGTGACAGTATGCGCGTATTCGCTCATAATGCGTGGGATTAGCGGAATCCCGGCAATATAAAGCTCATGCGCAATCCGGTGGATTGCAATTGCCTTAAAACCCGGATACGCGAGGATGATTTCATCCATCGAGCGAGTCGCGGGGTCGCCATCGAGCGCGGCTTGGCAATCCAGTTTGAGCATATCGCGCAATTCCGGCAAGCGGCTTATCAGTCGTTTTGCAATCTGGCTTGCTTCTTCGCGGCAGCGGTTGAGGCATGTCTGGGAGTGCGCGCATGCGTGCTTGCCACACGGAGCGCATGACTGCGCTAGATTCGGCGGCGCGGTCTCTTCGCGATAGCACAACGCTTGCGTCAGCTGCTTCGTCAAGTCATGATAGACTGCGTCGATGCGCTCGCCAGTAGAGAAGCGCTGGCTGTCACGGTGAAACGTGCGCTTGCCGGAATAACCGGGAAAAAGCAGCTCCAGGATGTCATTGAGGAGCGCAAGTACGCGTTCGCGTTGGGGCAGATTCTGGTCATCATTATAGCTGACCATTGCGCCATCGCTGTAAGAAGCGCACAGCCGTCCGGTGACTCCTTCGAGAAATTCTTGTTTGAGAGTGTTTTCTTCCATGATATGCATTCTCTAGCGTCAGCCGCCGCGTTGATTGCCGCGGCGCGGGAAGGACCCGCGGTTGAAATTATTTCCGCCGCCCCGGCCTGCGAATGCGCGCTGACGTGCTGCGCCAGCTGCTGCAGCGCGTGCGCCGGCATGATCAGGCGAATCCTCGCGTTCGCGCAAATTGATGACAATTGGCAATCCGGCTTCCGGGAAGAATGCTTCGCGAATCTGATTTTCCAAGTAGCCCATGTAATTCTTCGGGCAGAGCTTGCGGTCATTCACGAAGATGACAAATTTCGGTGGCGGGTTATGCGTCATCGTGCCGTAGAAGATCTTGAAGCGCCGTGCCGAAACGGAAGTCGGCGGATTGCGCTGCATGATATCCTGCAGGAACTGGTTGAAGACGCCGGTTGGGACTTGCACCATCGACTGCGCTTTGACGAGCTTGATCAATCGGATGATATTGCCCATGTTGTAGCCGTTGGCCGCCGAGACTTGCAGGATTGGCGCATGTGCCATGAAGGGCATCTGATTGCGCACAAATTCCGCAAACAGCCGCGGTTTGTCATTGCCGGCTTTCGCAATGAGATCCCATTTATTCGCGAGCATGATGCATGGCCGGCGCGCATCTGCGATAATGCGACCGATGCGGCGTTCTTGAGTCGTACACGGCTCCTCGCTGTCCAGGACAAACAGCACGAGATCACAGCTACGAATTGCTTGCTCAGTGCGGTTTGCGCTGAAGAACTCGACAACTGTCGAAATCTGGCCCTGACGCCGCAGACCTGCGGTATCGACCAGCACGACTGGCAATTCTTCGCCATCCGACTTGAGCGTGAGCGGTACATCAACGGCATCGCGCGTCGTCCCCGCAATATTGGAGACCATCTGGCGATCTTCGCCGACCAAGCGGTTCACGAGCGAGGATTTGCCGACATTGGGGCGGCCGACAACTGCGATGCGCATCGGGCGATGCGCTTCATCCTCGGCTTCGCTGGCGGGGATGCGCTCAATAACCGCTTGCAGTAGCTTGTCTACGCCATGGGTGTGCGTACATGAAGTCGGGTAGACATCCGGCACCATCAGTGTGCCAAATGTCGCGACAGCGTTATTTTCCAGATCACGGTTGTCCGCTTTATTTGCGCATAGCAGCACGGGCTTTCCGGAGCGCCGTAGAAATTCACCGACTTCCTGATCCTGCGCAGTGATGCCGTCAATGCAATTGACGACCCAGATGAGCAATGATGCATCCTTGAGCACTTCAGTGACTTGCTCGCGAATCATACCATCGAAGAGATCGACATTTTTTTCGCGGTTCAGCGTGCCGAGTCCGCCCGTATCCACGAGCAGAAAGTGATGATCGCGGTATTCAGCTGGCGCCATCACGCTGTCACGCGTCACGCCGCTTTGCTCATGGACAATTGAGATGCGCTTCCGCAATATCGCATTGAACAATGAAGACTTGCCGACATTGGGGCGGCCGACAATTGCAACGATGGGTAGAGAAGTCTGCATAGAATTATGCTTGCACTTTCTTGCGCAGACGCGCAATTGTGCGATCTTTGCCAATTAGTTCGATGGTTTCGAAGATGCCGGCACCGATATTCGTGCCGGTGACTGCAGCGCGCAACGGCTGATTGAGCTTACCGTGCGGAATCTCAAATTGAGCAGCTGTCTCTTCGACGATTTTTTCGACGGATGCCGCAGTAAAGTCGGCCAATGCCGCCAGTTTATCCGGGAGGGATGCCAGCGCTTTGCGATGATTTTCATCCTTGAGAAGCTTCTCGCAGACCTTCTCGTCGTATGACGGTTCATCGACGAAGAAGTACTCCCATTGAGCGATATCGACAAAGCGTTTCACGCGGCTTTGCATGAATTTCGCGACTTCGCTGAAGAGCTTCTGATCGAGCTTGTCGCCGCCCCACGGCAGTTTGTTCGCTTCTTCCAGCGCATCCTTGAGGAATGCGTCAAATGGCATTGCGGCGATATACTGCCCATTTAGATTGGTCATCTTCTGGATGTCCATCTGCGAAGGGCCGCGCAGGCATCCCTCGAGTGTAAAAGCATCGATGAGTTCCTGGCGCGACATCTTTTCGCGGCCATCCTTCGGCGACCAGCCCAGCAAGCTGAGGTAGTTGAAGAGTGTCTCGGGCAAGAAGCCTTTTTCGCGGAAATCGCCGACAAATGCATCGCCGTCGCGTTTGCTGTACGGCTTGCCTTGCGCATTGATGATCATCGGCAGGTGCGCATATTTGGGCACTGGCGCACCGAGTGCATGGAAGAGGAAGATGTGCTTGAATGTGTTTTCGACGTGGTCATCGCCGCGGATGATATGCGTGACACCTTGTGTAATGTCATCGATGACATTGGCCAGATGGAAGACTGGCGAACCGTCACTGCGCACAATCACCATGTCCTTCATCGCATCCAGCGGCTTGGTCATCTTGCCCTTGACAATGTCGTCGTAGGAGATTGTACGTCGCGTGTAAGTGATTTTGCGCGCATCCGGCAATTCAAATTGCGCATCATGATGGAGGATGTCATCATGATGGTCATTAATATCGAAGATCTGCTTGCTTTCGCCATCGTAGACTTTCAGGTTGAGAAAACCCGCGAGAGTCGCGCCGCCCGGAGCGGCCTTGCCTTTCGGCGAGACTGATGCAAAATCCAAGCCTTTTTTGCTGATTTTGAGCGGTGCGCTCTCATGCAGCATCACTGTCTGTTCGCCAGCATTCTCGATTCCCGGCACACCGTCGGTGTTATACGGGAACTGGAAGAGGATTGCGGGTGCGTCGCCGCCTTTATTGTCGGTGTAAGCATAGCCATTTTTCAGCATTTCCTGCGCTGCGGCGATATGCTTTGCAGACTGTGTTGTCTGATAGAAGACCTCTTCGTCATAATTGAGGCCGAGCCAATTCATCACATCGAGCAGTGTTGCGATTGCTTGCGGCGTCGATCGTTCCAAATCCGTGTCTTCGACACGCAACAGGAAACTGCCATGTTCATGGCGTGCAAAAAGCCAGTTGAAGATAGCTGCGCGGATATTGCCAATATGTACTTGCCCAGTCGGGGACGGTGCAAAGCGTACTCTGATGCCCATGATGATGATGAACTAAAAGAATGACTGAATAAAATAATGGATTTCGGGTTAATATAAACTGCCGTCATGCTACTGGGACACTCTATATGTCGAAATAGCTGACGGCAGCAACGCGTGTGAAAATTACATTGCGTAGATTGCGCCGGTGATTTTGCGCGTCTGGCCCGGCTCAAAGCTGAGCACTTCCTCGCCTTTGACTGTGAGGATATGGAAGACGCCGCCCTTTTCTGCGGTGAGAGTCGCTTCGAATGCATTGCCATCCCACGCAATATCGGCAGTCAGTGCACCGTGTGCGCGCAAGCCGGTGACACTGCCCTTCCGCCAGTTGCGCGGCAACGCCGGCAGAATATGGATGAGCGGATTGCCGTCTGCTGCACGGCGATGGCCCTGGATGAGCATTTCGCCCATACCTGCGATTACGCCGAAATTGCCGTCGATCTGGAAGGGTGAGTGCGCGTCAAAGAGATTGACGTAGATGCCGCCGTGAGTATAATCCACCACTGCGCCCGGCGTTACCGGAGTGAGCAGCAGCCGCAGTACTTGGCATGCATGGTCGCCATCGAAGAAACGCGCCCAGAGTGCGACACGCCAGCCCATCGCCCAGCCAGTGCTTTGGTCGCCACGGCGGACAAGTGACCGCAGTGCTGCGACATAATGCTTGTCGCCCGGCAGGAATTCATTGCCAGGATAGACGCCATAGAGATGTGAGAGGTGCCGGTGATGAATCTCGCATTCCTCAAAATCGCCATCGAATTCCAGGAGCTGTCCGCCTGCGCCGATACGCGG
>CAVGNO010000123.1:0-1585 GCA_963630475.1 Blautia faecis
CGACAGATCATTCGGCGCAATAGACTGCGGAATTGACGGCAATGGCTGTTCTTGAGACGCCTGAGGCACTTCAGATGCTTTCGCCTGCGGTTTCACCGTTTGCGGTTCAGCAACCTGTGGAGTCAATTGCTGCTCCGCAGGCGACTCAACCGGACGCGGTATCGACCTAACGCAGGAACGCCATATCACTCCGCAAATGCCGAGTAATGCCAATGCCAATATGACATACAGAGGGTATTTGATGTACCAGTACATTTAGTGTTCCTGTGTTAGGCAGTGTAACTTTCTACTGCAGCATCTCGTTGATGGCAGCTGCGGCAACACGCCCCTGCCCCATCGCAAGAATGACAGTCGCCGCGCCCGAGACGATGTCGCCACCGGCAAAGACTTTCGGCAGTGACGTGCGGCCATGCTCATCGCAGACGATATTGCCCTTGGCATTAAATTGCAAGCCCAGCGGCTCGGCAGTCTGACGAATCAACGGATTGGATGAATTGCCAATTGCAATAATGACAGTATCAACCGGAATCGTGAATTCACTGCCTGCAATCGCGACCGGACGGCGCCGTCCCGATGCATCCGGCTCGCCCAATTCGTATTTGAGGCACTCGATGCCGCAGACTGCGCCCTGCTCATTAGCCACGACTTGCTTTGGATTGCACAGCAGACGGAAATCAACGCCTTCCTCCTGAGCATGCTCAATCTCTTCCTTACGCGCAGGCATCTCCGCCATGCCACGGCGGTAAATCAAGTATACTTCCTCCGCACCAAGCCGCAATGCTGTACGTGCTGCGTCCATCGCGACATTGCCGCCGCCGCAGACTGCGACGCGCTTGACATCCGGTAGCGGCGTCGCCGCGCGCTCATGGTCGTACGCTTTCATCAGATTCGCACGCGTCAAAAACTCGTTTGCCGAAAAGACACCTGGCAGATTCTCGCCCGGAATGCCCATGAAAATCGGCAATCCCGCGCCAATGCCCAAGTAAATCGCGTCGTAATCCTGCAGCATCTTCTCCATCGACAGCGTACGGCCTATCAAGACATTCGGCTGCAGATGTACACCCATCTTGCGCAATGTCTCGACTTCCGCATTCACAATCGCTTTCGGCAAGCGGAATTCCGGAATCCCATACTGCATCACACCGCCAAATTTGTGGAATGCTTCGAAAATTGTGACATCATGGCCGGCACGGCGCACATCCGCTGCTACTGTCAAGCTCGAAGGACCGCTACCGACAACAGCAACGCGCTTGCCAGTCTCCGCCGCAACCTGCGGAATCTCAACCGCACCGGTATTGCGCTCGTTGTCGGCAACAAAACGCTCCAGACGCCCGATTGCAACCGCTTTGCCCGTGTCCTTGAGGAGTTTCCCCATTGTGCATTGCGCTTGGCATTGACGCTCCTGCGGACAGACACGCCCACATACTGCCGGCAGTAAGCTGTGCTCCTTGATCAGCTTGATCGACGCGCTGAAATCACCCTGCGCAATCGCGCGGACAAAATCGCGAATCGGCAACTTCACCGGACAGCCATTGCGGCATGGCTCACCGGGACATTGCAGACAACGGCTTGCTTCCAGACGCGC
>CAVGNO010000123.1:1595-5892 GCA_963630475.1 Blautia faecis
GACGCGCTTGCTCCGGAGTATACCCCAGC
Source organism: Blautia faecis (assembly GCA_963630475.1). Taxonomy (GTDB): domain Bacteria; phylum Verrucomicrobiota; class Lentisphaeria; order Oligosphaerales; family Oligosphaeraceae; genus CAKUJM01. The sequence goes on from CAVGNO010000123.1 coordinate 1,625, forward strand.
GCGACTTCATGCGTATTGCGGCGCCGAACTGACGGCTCCTGACTGGGCATCTCCTGCGGCGGAATGGCCATGCGATCCTTCGCATTCAACGTCTTGCCGTCAATTGAGGCCAGAATCTCCTGTGCTTGCTGCGCTAACTCTTCTGTGCTCTTCATCGCCATTTCCCCTCTTACTTCTTTGCCAATTCGCGCTGTTCGGATTCATTCATCAGATGGCATGCGTGATCCATCATCCGGCGTTCCTGTGGCTTGAAGCAGCCCAGACGCTTCATCATACCGTCAAAATCAACTTGCAACCCGTCAAATTCCGGTCCATCGACACACACAAATTTGGTCTGCCCACCGACATTGATGCGGCATCCGCCGCACATGCCAGTGCCATCGACCATGATAGTATTCAGCGAAACTACAATCGGAATATTGTATGGACGCACTGTCTCAACACAGAATTTCATCATGATCGGCGGGCCGATCGAAATAATCAAATCCGGACGCTCCGCACTCTCGCACAACTCCTTCAACGGCACAGTCACAACTGCTTTGCGGCCGTATGAGCCATCGTCTGTGCAGACAATTACGTCGTCCGCAAATGACTTCATCAAATCTTCCATGATGACCAGCGACTTGTTGCGCGCGCCAATAATGCAAGTGAGGTGATTGCCCGCATCCTTGAACGCACGCGCAATCGGATGCATCGGCGCGACACCAATGCCACCGCCCACACATACGACGCGGCCGACTTTGGATACGTGAGTCGGACGCCCCAACGGCCCCAACACTACTGCCAACGCATCGCCGCAATTGAGCTCCGACAGCTTCGTCGTCGTATAGCCGACCTTTTGGAAAATAATTGTAATCGAGCCCTCGCGCTCATCCGCGTCCGCTATCGTGAGCGGAACACGCTCGCCATAATCTTCGTCAATCGAAAGCAGGATAAATTGCCCCGGCTTGCGGGCTGCCGCTACCATCGGAGCCCAAATCCGCATCTGAAAGACATTCTCTGACAGCTGCTTCTTGTCTAAAATTGTATATGGTTTCATCGTAAAATGATGCTGTTCTGGAGGAAAAATTCGTTGTCCGCGTAAACTTCGGGAATATAATCTGCTTTACGCACTCTACACCATAAACAAAGCATATCACTGCCAATTAATCCCCCTCCCGTTTCCCTCCCGGAGCTTGCGCCCCGGGCACAGAACGTGTATGACCGGTGGCTTGTCCCCGGCCTGGCGTGGCTTGCGCGGAAAAACTGCGCCCTCCGTTATCCCTCCGTTATCCCTCCGTTATCCTCCGTTATCCTCCGTTATCCTCCGTATCCCTCCGTTATCCTCCGTTATCCTCCGTTATCCTCCGTTTCCGTTAAAATCCTGCGATCTGACGTTTTTTCAAATTTGAGCTTCGCTCCGACGTATAATAACATACGTATGCATTATATTATCATGCAGTCGGATGTTATTATACTACAAGCAAGGAGGGAACTATGTCAAATACTCTAATTCAATTTCGGATTGACGATGGATTGCGTCAGCAAGCCAACGAACTTTGCTCGAAACTCGGATTTGATCTGCCTACCTATTTGCGTATGAGCCTGACAAAGTTAGTGCAGGAACAAGGTGTACCATTCGCAATAAAGCTTAATAATGTTCCGACTGCAGATGAAGCTATTGCAGCAATGCGCACACTCTCCGCAATCTCGCAGGCCAACGGCAATAATCAAATGACACTCGAACAGATTAACGAGGAAATCACTGCAGCAAGGAGTAACAGGTAATGCTATACGCGGTTATCGATACCAATGTCCTTGTTTCTGCACTTCTAAATTTCAATTCCAAGCCCGGATCTGTTTTGCTATCAGTTTTCACGGGGACTACCATTCCTCTACTTAATGCAGAAATTTCTTCCGAGTATCACGAGGTTCTTTCGCGAAGGAAATTCAAATTTCCTGCAATTTTAGTCAGTACGGTTCTGGACAAACTTGAAGCATCCGCATTGGAAATCACCGTATCTGATGAAATCTATTCCGAAGTACTCGATCCCAAGGATCAGTGTTTTTACGCAGTAACAATGACCGGTCGCCTAACAAATGACGTATTGCTTGTTACTGGCAACGTACGCCACTTTCCACAGCAATCTTTTGTTGTTACCCCAGCACAATTTGTAGAAATTGCTGAAAAATCCGAGTAATCTGGATTTTCCCCCCTCCGTTATTCCTCCGTTATTCCTCCCCCCCTCCCGGAGCTTGCGCCCCGGGCACAGAACGTGTAGGGACGTTGGCTTGTCCCCGGCCTGGCGTGGCTTGCGCGGAAGAACAGCGCCATCCGTGCAAGTACGCCGCCCGTTATTCCTCCGTTATTCCTCCGTTTCCGTTAAAAAATTCCCCCACCATTGCGCGCGCGTCTAGGGTGGGGGTTCCCCGCCCGTCCTTCCACCCATAATGTAATATTGCGCATGCATCACAGGGGGAATACTTTTCGATATTCCCAAAGAGTGTGGGAAAATGTGCGCACTTGAGTGGAAAAGCGCTGGATTTATACGAAAAGGAATGACGGTGCGCACAAATATATGCAATTCCGTTACTTTTGGGGAATATCGAAAAGTATTGGCTGACAGAGTAGCAAAACCGTTAATTTGAGTGCGTAGGCGATTCTTAGGGTCATTTTTATTGAACCTGAATCCGCGGAGTTGATTCTTTTACGCCACAAGCGGTCATGAGTGCGAATTTTCAATCCAGTCGGCGGTGCGGCATCACACGTTGACTTTGTCGCGCACATTCGTCGTAGCTGGGGCTACGCATCACGCGCGCGTCGCGTCAGTGAGTGTGTAGTGCTTTGCTGCCAGAACCGAAAATTCGCACTCACAGCCGTCGTCATTTCTCAGCCACGTACTCCCGGTACGCTTCTTCGAAATTCATAGTTCTTACGCAAAATTCTCTAACTCCACGCAATCAGGTTGTAGTATCAATAGGAGGATACAATGTTACGAACAAGCAAATCGTGTTCAGCGATGCTCTTTAGCAGCATCATAGTCTGGCTGATGTTGTTGTCAAGTCATGTATGGGCGACCAACTGGTATGTAAAACCAAACGGATCGCCGGAATGCTCGGGATTGAACTGGCTTTCGCCTTTTGATTCGCTGGAGGATGCAATCGAACATGCCAGCGCAGGCGATCGTATTTTAGTCGCTGCCGGCGTATATACTGCAAAGATTCGTTATGATGAATCGCTTGAGCCATGCGCGTCCTTCCGTCTGAAGGAAGGCGTACGCATCCTGGGGGGATTTGCAGGCTATGAAGAAGGGATGATGCTTCTGGCCAGTGATGAACTTTTCGATTTAGGCGTAGCGTTGGGAAATGACAAGCGTGCCGTGCATGACCGCGACGGCAATGGCGTGATTGAAAGCTGGGAGTTTACTCACGAAACAGTGCTGACTCTGCCAGAAGGATGCATCGGCTCCGTAATTGACAGCGGCGATATACCATTCGAAAAGCTGACAATGATCAACGGCGTCACGATTCGCGGCGGTCGTGCAGTCGGTCGTGAAGGCGAGAATTCGCATCCGGGCAATGGCGGCGGCGCATATCTTAACGGGAAGATCCTCGTTTCACAATGCTCCTTCGAGGATAACAACGCGATAAATGGCGGTGCAATTTATGCAGAAGGCTGTCCATGGATTATCCGTTCCCGATTTGTTCGCAATGATGCAGTACACTCCGGCGGAGCAATCTACTTTGCCGGCGATTCTGTGCTGCAAAAATTTATCGGTAAAATCCGAAGTTGCGTATTCTCGGATAATGGCGACGAGAAATCCTGCAAAAATGGCGGCGGTGCGCTTTATATGAACGGCCTCGTCGAAACCGATTTTTGCACATTTGTCGGCAATGCATCGCGCGGCGCCGGCAGTGCAGTGGCAGCAGGCGCATTAGGTAGCGCGCTGCGCAACAGCGTCATCTGGGGAAATTTCGGTCACTTACAGGAAGTATACATGCGGCAAGGCAATGAGATCGAACATTGTGCCGTGACTGCAGGCGGCTGTGCCGCAGTAGTCGGCAATGATTGCATCATGCTAGCGCCCGAAAATTGCGGTGAAAACGGCATCGACGTCAATGACAATACTCCGACAACCTACTATCCATGCTTTGCAGATGTCCCATTGGGAAATTATACGCTAGGCGACGGGTCGTGCCTCAACGGCAGAAGCATATATCACTTCGGGACTCAGCGGGAGCACTTACAAGACTACTATTTTGAAGGAGAAACATCCTTCCCGATATAT
>CAVGNO010000124.1:0-389 GCA_963630475.1 Blautia faecis
GGGTTGTTTCCGATCATGCCGTAGAGATTGCATCCGCCTTGTTCTTCGATGGGATCGCGTGACAGCCAGCGCCCCAAGTCGGGATTGTAGTAGCGATAGTTGTAGTAGACCAGTCCGGTTTCGGTGTCGAAATACTCGCTGCTGAAGCGGAATGGATTGGCATCAGCAAAGGAGCCGGACGCATGCGTTACCGTTCCGAATGGGCTGTATTCATAGTGTGCTACAACATTGCCGGATTTGTCGGAGAGTTCCGTGACATTTTTGTTTGCGTCGGTGTGATAGTAATAAGTGGCAGCCGACTGCGCGTCATAGACTGTCAGTGGGACATCCCAGCCGATTGATTGCGGTTGCCACGCGTATTGGCGTATCAATGCGCCGCCATCGAGAGC
>CAVGNO010000124.1:553-3944 GCA_963630475.1 Blautia faecis
TTCTCGCCTTGATAGACTTTCTTGAAGATTCGCCGCCCCATGTAGTCGTAATCGAATTCAAGCGCAATGCCGGTTGCGGCGTTTTGAGCACGGACAAGACGGTTTTCACCATTCCACGTGTAGCTCCAGCCGTCATTGGACAGCGTATTACCGTCGCCATCGTATGTCGGGGCATTCGCATTGACCGCTAAATACTGGTTAAGCTGATTTGCCGTGTAGGAGACGCTCTCACCCGCAAGCTGCGCATTCAAGCGATTGCCGATTGGGTCGAAGGAGAATGCATAGCTGTAATTTGTTCCAATGGCGTTGGAAACAGCTCCTGTCACCTCATTGCGGTCGTTGTATGAATAATTGATGATGTCCGATGTTGCAAAAACAGAGCCGACACGGCTCATGCTGCTTCGATTTCCTATCGCGTCATTTGCGTAGCCGTATGACGCGAATGTACCGTGGGCGATATTCGTCTCGATGTCGCGGTTGGTCTCATAGCGGTAGACGGAAGTGATGCCGTTTGGTCGGCTGACTTGTCCGGTTAAGGCGCTGTTATCAAGCCGTGTATATGTGATGTCATTGACCTGGCTGATTCTGTCATACTGGTCGTAAGAATAGATATGGTTACCGGCAAGCCCCGTGTAACGTCCGATGACTCCCGTAGTGGAATATGTATAGGAAAGCGTCTTGTCGCCAAGTGTCTCGCCTGTCAGATTGAAGTGCGCATCGTAGGAGAATGTCCGCACGCCTGCAGCATCGATGACGGATGCCAAATTTCCCATGCGGTTGTAGCTGCGCTCGACATCTGGCGTTGCGTCAGAATAGTCAGCTTTCAACAGCTCGCCAGTGGCGTGGTCGTATCAGTATTGCGTTGTGATGCCACGCGACCACTGGCGCGTCACAAGTTTTCCATCGGCGGAGTAGGTGTATGCGACGCTATGTCCTGCGGCATCTGTCTTCGAAGTGACCAGCCCGCTGGACGAATCGTATGTCCAAGTGGTCACATCGCCAGGGACATCAGGAAAGAACGTTCCTGTGAAATCAGTCGTTGCATCCCGGTAGGTCGTCTGGGAGACTTTACGGCCAAGCAGGTCGTATTCGAATGCTAATGGATACTCGCTGTCTCCCCAGACTCGGGTGACTTGCCCGTAGGAGTTAAATGCTGCGAATAGGAAAAACGCCAGCAGGAAAAATGAAATGTATTTTCTGGGCGTCATTATTTCAGCTGCTTTCGGATTTTCCTGTCAGCAGTTGCTGCTGCTGCTTTAATGCGAATATCACTGCTGCCAAGATAGGGTGCGATTGTTTCCAGATCACTGCTACAACCGTATTCCCCCAATGCAGCAATAGCGGCAACCTTCAGCTGAATATTCTGCGATTCCTGCAGAATCACGCGCAGTATTGGGCGCACTTCCTCTGGTCTAACGTTGTTCATTCCACAAATCTGGATGAGCGTGACCCTCACATACAATGGAATATCCTTTTGGATCAGTTCAAAAGCTCTTGCGTGGACATATTTTCTTGCTGTCTCCATGGCGTCGCCATTTAGTTCCACGGCGACCATCCCGGTAACGGCAAGCATCGGGTTCGAATCGTTGAGCACATCGCGCAAAGTCTCATTGAGCAGATCTTTTTCATGTGAAGAAGATGTGTGATAGATGCGCCCCATGAATTGTACGCAATAGTTGCGCCAGACAATATCGTTTGACGTATCTTTATACATGGCAATCAGGTGAGGAACAAGTCTGACGTCTGGTCTAGTCTGCCGCATAAGGCAAAGAACTAGGTCATTTTTCAGGGAAAAGAATTCCAGCTGCGCAAGTCCTCCGCTATCCTTATGCTCCAGAAAATCATGAATAGCGTCTACATCGGTCTGGCTCAATTTGTCGCCGATGCGCGCGATTTGCGTAGCTCTCTCGTGATAAGGACGATTATAATCCAGGACGGTAGCAAGCGCGTGTGATTGGACAGCTTCGGTCAAGTCGAAGAAGACAAAGAGAAACAAAAGCAGTGTCAAATATTTCTTCATTCACTGGAGTCAATTTGGAGGAATGTGCTAAATGTAATGTCAGTAGCAATAAGAATGGAGATTACACGCCAATGTTACGTCTGGACAATGTAATTAGCGCCGCGAGGCAAGGAGGCGTTGCATCATACTATGTCTGTTTTTATCTGGATTGCAAACAGCATATTGGACAAGATTGATTGCGAAGTTGCTGACTGTACCATCCTCACGAATGGATCTTCCGACGCAATAGGGCTGAATAGTTGCAGTTTCACTCATGTTTCGTTATGAACTTTGCATGATAGTGTGCAGAATCCTTTTCAGCGGTTAAACTAAAACCGGCGTCTCACTTCAAAAGTGCAGATACCTAAAGCTGTCTAAAGTTCTGCCGTCCGACAAGGTTTGTCCGTCGGGTGACGAAGGTCGCAAGATCTGAATGGGGGACAGCTTTTTTTGTGTAAGCTGGCGTCTTTCTGCAGTCATATATTGCCTGTCTTGGTCACAGAAATCTCTAATTCACGTAGAAACAAAAAGGGAGAATATATCGATGAAACATTGGATGAGGCATCTACTTTTCCTCTTTGTCGGAATTGTTTTATTTTGCGGCAGTGGTTGTTGTGTCGGCACTTCCAAGCAGGAGTTGAGTTGTCTTCGCGAAGAGGAATCTCGTCATGTTGATTATTCCGACGCGGCTAACTGGGTTTTATTGCCGATGCAGCCATCGCAGGAACTTAAGCCGGTTGATATCTTTTACATTTATCCGACCATTTTCTCGAGTGAGACAGAGCCGATCATGCATTGGGATGATGCAATGCTGGCTGCCAAAGCGCGAAATATCGCATTGCAGCAGACCGGGCCGTTTGAGACGCTGGGAAATGTCTATGCGCCGTATGTTCGTCAAGGAGAGTTGAATCGTGCGCTTAAGGGGCTGGAGGTGCATCCAATTCGTACTGATGCGATGCAATGCGGATTCCGCGATACGCAAGAAGCATTCCACTATTACTTGGAGCATTGGAATGGCGGGCGCCCATTTATTTTAGTCGGACATAGCCAGGGAGCATTTTCACTGCTCAATCTTCTGAAGCGTGAATTCAATAAGCCCGAGTTAGAGCGGAAGTTGATCGCCGCATACTTGTTCGGTTGTTCGGTGACAGATGCCGATTTTACTGAAGCACCGCACTTGAAGGTCGCAGAAGGAGCGCACGATCTAGGTGTCATCATCGCTTGGAATGCCGAAGCAACTGAAGCAGTGCCGTCGCCATTTACGAATCGCCCGGGAACGCGTTGCATCAATCCGCTGAATTGGCGAACCGATGACACCGAAGCGCCCGCATCAATGAATCGTGGTGCGGTCTTCTTTGATGGCAATAGCCGGATAATCAAAGAAGTACCGGG
>CAVGNO010000124.1:4000-4353 GCA_963630475.1 Blautia faecis
CGCAAATTCCCGGACAATACGACAACGCAGTCTTCGGGAAAGGAATCTATCATGGGAATGACATCAATTTCTTTTTCCGAAATGTCGAAATCAACGCGAGAGAACGCGCGGAAATATATTTGAAACAGACTCCGTGAAACAACTCCACGGAGTCGGGGAAGGTGATTTATGCACAGTCCTCTGGAGTGAGCGGGCGCCAATTGGGATGATCTTGCAAGCATGGCGTCCACTTCTTGACGATGTACTATATTATGTGTAGCTAACAACTTTACATGGAGGATACACTATGAGTACATCGTCAATCAATATTAGACTTGATAATAACTTAAAGTGCGATTCGGAAAAGCTGTTTT
>CAVGNO010000124.1:4363-5212 GCA_963630475.1 Blautia faecis
GGTCTAAATATGACGACCGCAATTACGATGTTTTTGCGTCAAGCGGTATGCGATCAAGCGATACCATTTCGTATCTGCAAATATCCCAGACCAAATGCAATAACGCTGGCCGCAATGCGTGAGGCGGAACAACTTGCCCATGATCCAAATGCTAAATCGTATAAGAATGTCGATGAACTCTTTGAGGAATTGCATTCATGAAATATACGATTAGAATGACTTCACGATTTCGGAAGGACTATAAATTGATGCGGAAACGTGGCATGAATATGGAATGCCTTGATCGCGTTATCACAATGCTTGCGACAGGCGAACAATTAGATGCATCATATCATGACCATGCGCTTTGTGGTAATTATTCCGGACACCGCGAGTGCCATATTGCACCTGACTGGCTATTGGTTTATTACACCGAAAATGACATACTGGTTCTGACTCTTGCGCGTACAGGCACGCATAGCGATATCTTCGGATGTTAAGATTACACCTTTCAGACTCCGTGAAATTACTTCCACGGATTCTGAAAGGTGATTTATGCGCAGTCCTCGGGAGTGAGTGGGCGCCAATTGGGGTGATCTTGCAAGCATGGCGTCCACTTCCATTTGCCATTATTGAAGAGGTAGATGTATTCTGCGCCGTATGAATCGGTGTCGCGGAAGAGCTCTTCAGTGTCGTTGTAGGTGTGGGGATGCGTGTATGCCCATGGCTCCTTGCGGTCACGATGATATGCGATGGTGACATCCGGCAATGGTGATTCGAAGTCGTGCGTTTGTCCCGCTGGCGGCTCAAGCTGTTTGGCCAGCAACGAGATTGCGCCCAGCGCAATCAGTGCTTGGACTTTTGCTTCAT
>CAVGNO010000124.1:5222-5854 GCA_963630475.1 Blautia faecis
GTGGGCGGGATAGCCATCCCAATGGCAGTAGATTGCCTGAATGCCCGATGAACTCTGATATGCTATGATTGAACGAGTACTCATGAGTTTGATTTCTCCAATTTCCCACTATCCCAGCCCGATAACTCGGGCTCCGATTGTTATTGCAGAAGCGGCAGGAATTGTACGTTTGACGCCATCTCATCATTATCGAGATGGGAATAGATCTGCGCGAGTGTTTCGCTGCTAATTTCATCGTTGATCACGACGCCGTCGAATGAATTCGAAGTCAAGTCTATAATCTTGATTTTGCCGAGATCTGTCCCGGCCAGCTTGATGTAATCGCCAGTGAATTCATCAGATGAGCCGCTACTGATGAAGCTGTTATTGTACAGGCAGAACAACGGTATTGTGCTCTGAACATTGTCGGCTGACAGGCTTGTTGCACCGGAATCGCAGTATAAGCCGATGTCACTGAATTCTAATTGGCAATTACGCATATTGAATGCATAGATCTTGCCGATACTCATCGCATTGACGCCATAGAATTCACAGCCATCCAAGTCAATGATGCGGCCATATTGCGAACTATTGTCGCTTGACAACGCAGATTCTGCATCGTCTATCTTCCATTGGCCTGCGCTGTCGAGCGC
>CAVGNO010000125.1:0-897 GCA_963630475.1 Blautia faecis
CGGATGTAAACGGATGTAAACGGATGTAAACGGATGTAAACGGATGTAAACGGATGTAAACGGATGTAAACGGATGTAAACGGATGTAAACGGATGTAAACGGATTCCGTTATCCTCCGTTTCCGTTTTATTCCGTCCCCCTCCGTTATCCTCCGTTAAAATCCGTTTTCGTTGATTTTCCTTTGATTTTCCTCGCGCGCGCGCACGTACCCGCGCGCGAACCTTATTGGTGGCCTCCGGGATTGGTGGCCTCCGGGCGCCCCGCCCACCACCCGGAATCTAATCGGTCTATCATGAACTGCGCGCAAAAATTAAAACTATTTTAATTTCAACGAATTGTGAAAATAAAAAACGTCAATATCCGTTATCCTCCGTTGATTTTTCCGTTGATTTTTCCGTTGATTTCACCGCGTGCGGACCTTAATTGGTGGCCTCCGGGCGCCCAGCCCACCGCCCCTACATCCTGGATTCCCATGAACACATAACGATATAGCGAGAGATTTTCTGCCTTTTAGCCTGGATTTTACCGAAAAATCCAGGCTTTTTCTTGCAATATGTCAAACAAGATTCCAAATGCCGCATCCTCACCATCATAAAAAGCATTTTTATTTGAGGATATATTATGATGCGCGCAAAATGTATGAAGCCATAACAATATTATGCATGGGAGGCATGGTATGGACAGACGAACATTTGAATTTGTAATCTATATCATAAATTATCTTGCTTGGTCGCTGAATAAAAATGCTTCAGATGTATATGATGCATTGAACCGTTCTGGCTGTATCAAAGAATATCTCGCGCCATACTACGATGTTTTGCACACTTTAAGCACAGAGAATGTCGCGGCAGATGTCATACAATATACAAGCAACCGGGGAATAGGCTTATGATTCT
>CAVGNO010000125.1:907-4738 GCA_963630475.1 Blautia faecis
AGATTGCATTGTTGAAAAGCCAGATAATTCGCACTCTTTGCGTCAGCTTGACTTTGGATGCGGTTTTTATTTGACTACGATTAAAGCACAAGCTGAACGGTGGGCGCGTAGAAAAGCACTTCTGGCAAATAAAGCCCATGGCTATGTCAGCATCTATGAAATGGCAGAAAAGTCTCGTTTCCACATAATCGATTTCAAAGAAGATTTGGAAATTTGGTTGCGTTTTGTATGCGCTTGTCGTGATGGTGCTGATATATATAAGCAATACGATATTATTCGAGGGAAGGTTGCCGATGACAAGGTCTTTCGTGTCGTTGATATGTTTAAGCGCGGCATCTGGGATGTGAATCGTGCAATTGAAGAGATACGCATCTATGAGACATTTGAGCAAATAGCATTCATTTCTCAAGAGGCGATTGATGCATTGTTAAGCTTCAAAGGAAGCTATGAGGTGTAACAATGAATGACAATGAGCTAGAATTCTTTTACCGCGAACGTCTGGAAGAAGACATCATTTCTGAATTGCATAATCGTCGTGATATATCATACGAGGAAGCAATGCATCTGTATTACAAGAGCCAACTCGCCAAATATATCAGCCTGGGATTGTATGGCATACAATATCTAGATGCTAATATACTGACAGATTTACTGGAAAAAGAGCTGCAAGGTCACCAGACTCCCAATATCGGATAACCGCACATGGAACATATTTCCCACAACACGTGATGGCGCGGACCACAGTGTCGTCTTTTCCCCGTGTTGTAGGGCGGTCCTTCTGTCCGGCCTGGCGCCGGATCGCGCACGGCGTGGGTTATTCGGACGAACGTGGGAGCAGGAACAATAAACCAATTCGCAATTTGACGTCACCCATTCACGGCTTTGCCAAACGCGTCTCAACGGACGTTAACGGAAACTGAATAAAACGGAGGTAAACGGATTCCGTTTTATTCAGTTATCCTCCGTTAATCTCCGTTTCCGTTTAATCATCCGCCAATCGTGAAGCGTTGATCCGCCAATGCAGCTACGTTTGGATCGTGGGTTACCATGATAATTGTCTTGCCGGATTGACGCAATTTCTGGAAAATCTCGACGACGCTGTGTGCGGATGCGGCGTCGAGGTTTCCGGTCGGCTCATCGGCGAGTAGCACAGGCGGGTCATTGATGAGCGCGCGTGCGATAGCGATACGCTGTTGTTCGCCGCCGGATAATTCGGCCGGGCGGTGGTTGAGCCGTTCGCTCAATCCGAAGTCACACAGTAGCTCTTCTGCGCGCTGATATGCTACGCGGCGGTTATTCCGCCAGCCGGTCGCCGGCAATGCCGCATTCTCCAGCGCGCTTAATTCCGGCAATAAGTGATATGACTGGAAGACAAAACCGAAGTCGTGACGCCGCAATGACGTAAGTGCGCGGCCGCTCATGCGGGTTAAGTCTTGTCCGCGGTAGAAGAGTTCGCCGCTTGTCGCGCGGTCAAGACCGCCTAGCAGTTGCAAAAGCGTGGTCTTCCCGGAGCCGGAACGCCCAATCAGTGCAAACCAGCAGTGTTCGGGGATATCGACTGTCAGTCCGTCGATGACATTGATTACACCGCGATGAATACGGAAGGAGCGGTGTAAATCAATAATATGGTAGAGCGGGTCACTCATGAATTATCGCAATTCTCTGCTTGATTACGTGAGCGCAGTGGCAGATGATAAGACTCTAGCGTATCCTGCCACTTGTTTTGCTGTTTGAGGAGCCATACTGCAAACTCGCGGATTGCGCCGCGGCCACCGCATTTCTCGCAATGCAAATCAGCATAATCGAGCACTTCGGGTGCGGCATCTCCTACTGCGACGCCGAGGCCGCAATTGAGAAAGTTTTCGCAATCGATCAAATCGTCACCGACCATTGCGCATTCGCTGAGAGCCAGATGGCGTTCTGCGCACAATTCGCGCAATGCGCTCAATTTGTCATGGATATGCTCAATTGCGAAATCCAGCTTCAATTCCTCTGCGCGGCGTTTATTGGCAAGGCTCTCGCGTCCCGAGATATATCCGACAAGGATGCCGTTGCGCTGCAGATATTTGATTCCGGCGCCATCCTTTACATCGAAGAATTTCATTTCTTCGTTAAAGCCGAGGCCGTATGCAATGCGCCCATCGGTTAGCACGCCGTCGATATCCAGCACAACTAGCTTGATTTTCTTCGCTGCAGCAATGATGCCTTTATCCCCTTCGGGAAATTTGGGATTGTTGAAGCCGAGAAGTCTCATGGGCACAATTCGTGTATCTCTTTAATTTTAGTGAGCAATGCGCGCAAATCGCGCAATTTCAACGAATTCGCGCCGTCCGAAAGCGCGTGCTCCGGATCGGGATGCACTTCCATGAACAACGCATCGATGCCGACTGCAGTCGCTGCACGCGCCAGCGGTGCGACAAATTCGCGGTTGCCGCCCGAAGAAGTGCCGTTGCCGCCAGGCAATTGCACCGAATGCGTCGCATCAAAGACGACCGGACAGCCCAGATTGCGCATAATCACTAACGAGCGCATATCGACTGCTAGGTTATGATAGCCGAATGTCGTGCCGCGCTCCGTCAGCATAATCCGGCGATTGCCAGTGCTCTCAATCTTATGCACGACTGCCGCCATATCCTCCGGTGCGAGGAATTGTCCTTTCTTGACATTGATCGTCTTGTTTGTCGCGCCTGCAGCTAGTAGCAAGTCAGTCTGCCGGCAAAGAAATGCGGGAATCTGGAGGACATCGGCGACTTGCGCGACTTCTGCGCATTGATTCGGTTCATGGATGTCGGTGACGATTGGCACGCCGAATTCATCCTTGATAGCTTGCAGAATTGCCAAGCCGTCGTGTTCGCCGGGACCGCGGAATGCATCGATGCTAGTGCGGTTTGCTTTGTCAAATGAAGCTTTGAAAATGTAATTGATGCCGAGTGATTCACAGATAGCTTTTGCAGTTCCCGCGACTTCGCGGCAGATTTCGAGGGATTCTGCAACGCACGGCCCCGCGAGTACCAACAGCGGTGAATCGCCGCCGACTGTCATGCCCGGTACAATCTCAAATTTCTTCATCTTTGCTCCTCCTGATTGCAAGTCACAATTCATTTGCGGTTATGCAAGAGCTCTTCAACGCGTGCAATGTCTTCAGGGACATCGACATCCGCAGTGCGCTCATTGGCGACAAGAACGCAGATCTTTGCGCCGTTTTCCAATGCGCGCAATTGTTCGAGCTTTTCGCATGCTTCCAGACGTCCCGTCGGCCATTTCACAAAATTACCGAGGAAATCCCTAGTATACGCATACAATCCCCAATGCAACAGCGCTTCGCACGCTTCGCCGCCAGTGCGCAGGAATGGAATCGCAGAACGGCTGAAATAGAGCGCAAAGCCACGGTTGTCCAAAACCACTTTGACTGCATTCGGGTCATTGACATCGCGGCCTGCGACGCTGAATGGCACTGCGACAGTGCCCATGTCCGCACCGCTTTCCCGCATCTGCACAACTAGCCGATGCAGGACATCGGCCGGAATCAGCGGCTCATCGCCCTGGACATTGACGATGAGATCTGCATCGATATTCTGAATCGCTTCAAAGATGCGGTCGGTGCCAGTACGGCAATCCGCACTCGTCATCACGGCGCGCCCACCAAATGCGACGACGGCATCGTAGATGCGCTGGTCATCGGTTGCAACTGCAACGACATCGAAATCCGCGCATTTAGCGGTCGATTCGTATGTCCATTGAATCATCGGTCGCCCGTCAATCAACGCAAGTGGCTTTGCTGGGAAGCGCGTACTGCCGTAGCGCGCTGGAATAATTGCCGCAGTCCTCATT
>CAVGNO010000125.1:4748-5814 GCA_963630475.1 Blautia faecis
ATGCTGAATTTACCTGGATTATCCTCGGGATGAATGTTGTCTACAGGCCGACTGCTGCAAGCACTTTTGCCATCGTCGCATCTGCGACTTTCGCGGCTTTCTTCGCGCCTTCGCGGAGGATTTCCTCGACGACTTCCGGCTTTTCCATCAGCTTGCGGCGGCGTTCGCGCGCTTCCGCAAAGTACTCGGTGTACTTATCGAAGAGGAGCTGCTTCGCGTAGCCATAGCCCATGCCGCCCGCGAGATACTTTTCACGCAAATCCGCAATCTCGGCTTCATTCGCCATCAGCTTGTAGAGCATGAAAATCGTGCATTTGTCCGGATCCTTCGGATCTTCGACCGGCGTGCTGTCAGTCTTGATTTTCATGAATTTGGAGCGCACTGCTTTGCCTTCGCCGAAAATCTCAATCGTGTTATTGTAGCTCTTAGACATCTTCTGGCCATCTAGTCCGGGGATGACTGCGACATCGCTTTGAATCATCGCATCCGGAATTGTCAGGATCTGACCATAGCGGTTGTTGAAGCGGATTGCCAAGTCGCGCGTCACTTCGAGGTGCTGCTTCTGGTCTTTACCGACAGGTACCAAGTCTGCATTATAGAGCAGGATGTCCGCAGCCATCAGCACGGGATATGCCAGCAAGCCGTGGTTGGCTTCCAAGCCATGCGCAAGTTTGTCTTTGTAGGAGTGGCAGCGCTCGAGCAATCCCAGCGGGCAGAGGCAGGAGAGAATCCACGCCAGCGTTTGCACTTGCGGCACATCGGATTGGCGATAGAAGACAGTGTGCTCCGGATCCAGTCCGCATGCCAGGAAATCGACCGCGACTTGGAATGTGCGCTGGCGCAATGCGTCGGGCTCCGGCATCGACGTCATTGCATGATAGTTTGCAATAAAATAGAAACACTCGTTATCATGCTGTGCGGCAATGGATTGGCGCATTGTGCCAAAGAAATTGCCGATATGGAGAGTACCGGAGGGCTGTATCCCGGTGAGAACCCGTTTATGCGAAATCATGACTGTATTGATTAAAATTTGTTCAATTTTGTGTAAGCATCGATAATATAAAGT
>CAVGNO010000126.1:0-5713 GCA_963630475.1 Blautia faecis
ACTTTAAGGGACGTCGCATTGGACATCTCATTACGGGTGGTGTCCGCGACGCAAGCAAAGCGCAGGATCCATTGCGGCGTAAAGTGTTAGCGCTACTGGCGCCATTTGCGTCGCTGATTATCGAGAATGCCAAAGCGACTGATCTGATCAATCAGCATTTTACGCTCAATTCCCACGAATTGATGGAAGATGTCAAGAAGGAAGTCGCGGAGGATGGCGGGCAGCGTACGACGACAGATCAGCTCATGGTCACTTCAATCCGTAATCCCGGCAAAGTCGTTCGGTTGCTTGCGGAGTCATTCTATCGGGAATTGACGCAAGCGGGATTTAACTCTGGGCAAATCATGAGCGCGGCTGCGCATTTGCTGGAATGCATTGTGGCGGGATCGCCGAGCACAACGAACACTAAATAAAAGAAGTTATACCAATGGCACTTTGGGATGGTAGATTTTCGCAGGAGACCGACACACTGGTACTCCGCATGTCCGAGTCAATTTCTTATGATCGGCGTTTATATCCGTATGATATCCAAGGCAGTTGCGCACACGCGAAGATGCTTGCGCATCAGGGGATTATCCCCCAGGCAGATGCCGATGCAATTCTGAATGGTCTTGCGCAAGTAAAGGAAGAGCTTGATTCCGGCAAATTCTGTTTCAAGACCGAGCTGGAAGACATCCACATGAATATCGAAGCGCGGCTGACTGAACTCATCGGTGCACCAGGCGAGCGCTTGCATACCGGCCGTAGCCGCAATGACCAGATAGCAACTGATGAACGGCTTTTCCTGCGGCATGAATGCGATGAAGTGACTGCGCTACTGCATGGTATGCAGCGCGCATTGCTGACTGTCGCCGAGGAGAATTCTGAAGTCATCATGCCCGGTTTCACTCATTTGCAGCATGCGCAGCCGGTGTTGTTCGCGCATCATCTTCTTGCGTATATCGAGATGTTCGGACGCGATTGCGAGCGTTTAGCGGATTGCCGTAAGCGCATTAACCGTCTGCCGTTAGGCGCAGGCGCTATCGCCGGATCGACACTGCCGTTGAATCGCGAATTTGTCGCAAAAGAATTAGGATTTGATTTTGTTCTGCAGAATTCAATGGATGCGGTAGCTGACCGCGATTGCCTCGTCGAATTTTTGAGTGCGCTTGCGTTGATTGCGATGCATCTCTCTCGCCTCGCCGAGGACACAATTCTCTGGTTTAGCCAGGAATTCGCATTCATCGAATTAGGCGACGCATTTACGACCGGATCCAGCCTCATGCCGCAGAAGAAAAATCCGGATGTCGCAGAACTCACGCGCGGCAAAACCGGCCGCGTATATGGTGCATTGACGGGATTGCTGACGACGCTCAAGGGCTTGCCGCTGACATATAACCGCGATTTGCAGGAAGACAAGGAAGGGCTATTTGATGCGCTGGACAATGTCAAGCTCGTCCTCGCGACTCAAAGTGCGATGATGGGTACGCTCAAGCCGAATGCGCAGCGCATGGCTGAAGCCGCAAGTGATCCCGCGCTCATGGCAACCGATTTAGCCGAAGCATTAGTGCAGCAGGGCGTGCCATTCCGTGAAGCGCATCATCAAGTCGGCCGCTTTGTCGGCGAATGCGCGCGCGCAGGGGAGTTGCTTTCGGACGCGACGCTGGCCGAGATGCAGCGGAGCATCCCGAGCGCGACCGAGGAATTCCTCAAGATTTTTGATGCGCACCGCAGCACGGCTGCGCGTAATATCACTGGCGGCACAGCGCCGTCACAAGTCCAGCGACAGCTCAAATCCTGGCATGAGAAGCTCTACTAGATGAAAAACGGTCCTGTAAATCCGATGCATCCATCCTGGCCGGTGGGTGCATTGTCTCTGCTCCTCTTCGGTGGCATCGCGACTGCGATGAGCTTGTGGAATATCTGGGCGCTCGGCTTTATTAGCATGGGCAATGCCATCAACTTGATGATGATCATCGGGCTGGCATTGACTGGCTTCTACGGCTTTTGCGCAGTACGGTTTTATCGCGGGCTTAATCCGCCGGAGATGACGTATGTGCAGAAATGCTTGTGTGTGCTGGCGTGGTTCCTGCTAGTCGTGATACTGTTTCGCCGTCTGGGCACAAGTAGCGTCGTCTATGGCGTTGTCGCAATGTGTTTGCTGGTCTATCTATTCTTTGCATTCCTCGGACTGGTGATGTGCGGAAAAAATCGGCTTCACATGCTGGTAGTCGGTGTCAATACGCTGTGCGGACTGTTCGGATGGGCAATCGTCGGTTGCGTGTTGGTTCACACGGCAGAGCTGTTTATTCTCAATAAATTTGCGCAGGACTCGAGCATCATTACGCCGCAAATACACGCAATTCTCTACAATCTGAATTCGCTGTTTGGCATGAAGGGAACGCTTGCACTAGGTGTTGCGCTGTTGATCACTGCGTATATTGTGCGTTGCATAAGCTACTATGCAATGAGTCCTGTGCGTGTGCGTGATTTATTCGGGAAGATAGCACGTGTTTCAATATTGCTCTGCGGTGTCGCATACGTCTCTAGTTTCTGGTGCTTGGCGTATTGCCAGGGAAAATTTGAGCAATCCCGCATCAACTATGATGAATATATGGCGGATAGCCAGATGAAATTCAATCGTGAGATGATGAGCATTGACGAAGGCTTGCAATTGGCAAAATTCGAAGATGCCGTCAGGAACGAAGGAATTCAGTGGTATAACAACATCGCAACAAAACTTGTTCAAGACAGGAATCAGAAATTCAACTGGTATGAGTCGGCGACATTGCGCTGGATCCCTGCGCCTGCCGCTGATGAAGATGCGATGAAGCAGCTGCAGGAGTACTTCGCATTTCTTGATTTGCACTACAGTAAAATCGACAATGCATTCGAAAATATCCCGGAGGGCTTCTCGATGATTCCAAAGTGGCTGGGCCGTTCGACCGCTTGGCGTATGCAGTATTTCATGCAGACGGGGAATTGGGAGCAAGTCCGTAAATACATGGCAATGATCTCGCGCTGTATTGCATGTAACAGCAAGATGTCGCTGGATGACATCCTCTTTGGCCATGCCGAGGATGTTTGGTTCGCTATCGCGGGAATTGTGCTGGAGAATCCGCAATGCCCGAAGGAAATCCTGGAGGATATGCGCAATGCGTGCGATGCGTATGTCGGAAATTCGGTTAAATACAGCGGATTGCGGTTATGGCAAGTCGGGCGTTCGCTTACTGCGACTTTGGAGAATGTGGTAGGAGACGGCATCTTCGATATCCATAGCATGCAGTTGTCTGTCCCTCATCTGGCGATGATCATCTATACAGACGCGACTTCTGCGATGAATTACGCATGCAGTTTGCGCACACCGCAGGATTTGAAGCCGTATATCGCAAATAATGCGCCAATGGCGAATATCACTGCCGCAATCTACTATAAGGAAATTGCACGGCATTGGCAGATGGTCTCACGGATGAATGCGATGAAGCTTCAGATATGCATCGAGCTGTATCATCGTAAGTATGAAAAATACCCCGAGACACTGACGCAGCTCGTGCCGGAATTCATCGATGCATTGCCAAGCGATCCGGTGACACCGGATAAGCCGTATGCAATGGCAGTTATCGACAGCGATGTCGCGGTCTGGAATTATACCGTCGGGAAACAGGGCATCACGTCAATTCATGCGTTGCGCGTGAACTCACCCTGCGGCGAAGCGGTGACACGCCGGATTGAGCAATCGCGGTAGAATTACCCGTTATTTCTTTTGTGGCTTCCGATAGAATCGCGTGTTCTGGTCAACCGAATGCCATGAATGTCATAAATAGATAAATTCGTCATAGCTAATTATATTAGCCGCATTGTCAGAGGCCTTGATCTTTGAGATTGAGGCCATTGTTTTTTTGAGTAATTTTCAGGGAGCCCCATGCTAGTCAAAGGACTTTCATATAGTCAAGTCGATTACATTGAAGCGATCGCGCATTTAACGCACACGCACGGTCATGCACATACTAAAGATATTGCGGATACAATGAAGGTGAAGATGCCTTCAGTGACGATTGCATTACAGCAATTAGCGGCTCGTGGCTATATCAATTACAGCTCGCATCGTCCGGTTGAATTAACGGAGAGCGGCAAGCAAGTTGCAGAGCATATTGAAGCCAGCCATCGCGCGCTTGAGCATTTTTTTCAGATGGTATTGGCGTTGCCGCCAGATACCGCGCATGTCGCGTCAAGTAGTATCGACCATATTGTCGATGATGATGTCGTACGGCGCTTTGTGGCATTTTCGAATGCGATTGCGCATCGTTCGGACAGCCATGCATTAGCGGTGCATCTTTCTGAAGCAATGGAGTATATCAATGATTTTCCGAATGAGACTTATGCCGTGCTGTCGGCACTGAATCCCGGCGTGATATGCGAATTTGTGCGCGAAAGCCGCAATTTTCACGGACCCGCGCCGTTTGCTGCTTCCGAGACGCTGGTTGTCGGTGAATTCACCCTAGATCACACTGCATTGGCAGTCTTTTCGCGAAAAAACAACAAACGCGTCATGCTGACGCGCGAAGATGCGGAAAATCTCTGGGTACGCGTTGTGCCGGATAATAAAATGCCGCCAATGCGCAACGAGGAGTAACGATGAGTGTCCGCTATATATCGGATGCGTGGCATGGCATTGCGCGTTCTCAAGAAATTGCAACGCTTTTTGGGGAATCACTCGATGCGTGGTTAGCTGCAAATCCCGGAGACATTGTCGTCAAGTACGCTAGCCGCGAAGTGCGGCGCATTTGCATCGGAGACCGCATCGTCTATTGCAAGCTTATTCGCGCGCTGACCGATGCGGGGTATCGCGGCGAGGAATGGTTTTCGTGGTGCAAATGGGTACTGCGGCCATCGCGTGCAATTCAGGCATACCGCGTCAGCGAAGCGCTGCTCAATCATGGATTGGAATGCGCAGAGCCGCTATTGGCAGTACGCAGACGCATCGGATTGATTCCTACCGATATTTTTATCACTGCCGAAGTGCCATTCATCGACCTCTGGCAAGATTCTAGCATCACGACAGAAAAGCTAATATCGCTTCTTGCGTCAGAGACCGCGAGATTGCACCAATGCGGATTCGCACACGGCGATTATATCCTGCGTAATCTGTGCCATAATCCCAAAAGCGGCCATATCGTATTGTTAGATAATGACCGCACATGGCGTCCGCCAGTATTTTTGCGCAAGCATTATTTTGAGCGTAATCTCGCGCAGATGGCATATAGCCTGCTCAAACGCGATGACGGCAATGCAGAGACTGCACGGCAATTTTTACATGAATACGCCGCGATAATGCATTCTCCATCTGAAAGCACACAGCATGCTATCATGGACAAATGCATTACGCGTTTCAAACGGAGATAGACGGAAACGGAATTTAACGGAAACGGAGTGGAACGGACGTAAACGGAATTTAACGGAGGGGGACGGATTTTCCGTAGAATTCCGTTAATCTCCGTTAATCTCCGTAGAATTCCGTTATCCTCTGTTTCCGTTAATGAATTTATATTCATTTCCGTCATAGCTGATTTTGATGGTATCGCCTGAACCGGCTTTGCCGGAGAGAATGACTTTCGAGAGCGGGTTTTCGATACGGCGGATGATTACGCGTTTGAGTGGCCGTGCGCCGTATGCGGGCTCATAGCCTTCATCGGCGAGTGCTTCGCACGCTTTGTCATCCACGACGAGTTTGATT
>CAVGNO010000127.1:0-5662 GCA_963630475.1 Blautia faecis
CAACAGATAGCCAGGAACTTTGCGACCCGGTAAATCATTGGCAAACGCACTTATTGCCTGACCCATCTTGTCCGCTTTGTCAAATGCCCGCGTGCGCTCAACGACTTCAGACTCCAATGCCACCATCAATTTTCGCAACGTCTTCTTTGTCAGCATAATACAAACATTCCTCCCGATTTGATATTTTATTAGGCCATTTTCGTTAATAGCCATAATTTAATCGTCCAATTGCCATTTGGCCGATTATTTGGCCGATTAAGAACACACGCAATACATGATGGCGAAACAGGCCGAGGACAAGCCTCGGCCATACACGTGGTTACGTCGGTTTCACATTCCGACGTAACCAATTCACGTCAATACATTCGGAAACGTCGGTTTATCAATACGACCGAATCCAATCGGGGTTATAATCATAATCGCGTGCATCGGCGGGAAGCGTGATGCGTTTCCAGAAGCTGTTGCTTCCGCCGGCATTCGTGAGTTTCACTTCGGCATCGACTAATCCGCCCGGTGCTTGTTTGCATTCAATGCGCACGACGATGACATTTTTGCCAGCTTTGAGCACGCCATCCGGGATTGTATAGATGCGGCGATGCTCGCTTGCGCTGCCGACTTCGACGCCATTGACGTATGTGTGGTCGGTTGTATTGACATGTCCCAACTCGATGCGCATATTCTTCTCGGCCGCTTGTTCGGCAGTCAGATTTATGTGCAAACGGTACCAGCTGACGCCGGAGTAGTCGCGTTCGAGGAATGACTCGTAGCCCGTGCCGGGGCGGACAGATTCGCCGCCGAGTGTCTGCTGCCCGCTCAGCCACTTACCGCTGCCGTCCTCGCCGGCCTGCCAGTTTTCCTTGATACCGCAGTCCTTCGGGTCGAGCGCAAATTCCCATTTCTGCGTCCGCAACGGGATTGTCAAACTATGATCGACTTGATATGGCGACGCCGAATCAGTCGAATACGCACCATGCGAAGTCAGCACAGCCGAAAGCAACCGCGCTAATTTTGCGCTCTGCATCTTCTGCGCATCAAAATTCTCCGGCGACAACGCGCAGAATGTGTATTGTCCGCGGCCGTGTCTCACTTGCAGCATCACCGCGGGATCAGTCGCGTATGCGCTGACTGGCGGATACTTGACAAAGTGCGGCAGTTCGGGATTGCCGCGCCAGTACAGCTCGCATTCGCTCCAGCCTTCCAGCCAATTGCCAGCTCCGTCAGTGAGGCGCACGCCCTTCTCGGCTACTTTCGATTTCTCCATCTCAAGCAGGAATGGCAGCCAGGAACCATACCACTTCTCGCCCGTATGCAAATAGAGGATACGCCCGCCATTGTAGACATAATTCGCGAGTGTGAATGCGGATGCTTCCAGCGTCGCCCAATCTGGATCGGAGATGATGATCAAGCGGTATGCATTGAGTGCACCCGCAGTAGTTGTTTCTGCGTATTCGATGCCGAATTTATCAAGCAGCGCTTTGCCTTTTTCACCACCGATGAATCCGACTTCGCCATAGAGTGCTCCGCGCGTGCCCAGATAATCGATCATCCGGCAGAAAAGCGTCGTCGCGACCGGATCGATGCCGAGACGCTCGCCGATTTCCAACTGCGAACCAATCCACGATGCGCGCTTGCCGCGGTATTCCAGCAGCGGGCTCTGATAGAGGTCAAAGCCGCTGACTAGCAGCGAGATGATGCTACCGGAGTACGGGCGGCGGAAGACATTGCCCGCGACCATGCCGCGATTGCCCCAGTCCGTCCATTTCGCGCTGGACCACGGATGCCCCGGCTCCGCAATGCCGTATGACGAAATCAACGAATGACCGCCACGCCACTCGGAGAAATCAACATCCTCAAAGCCCGACAACACCGGGTGATGCGGCGCGTTGATAAATGCTTGGCGCGTACGAATCTTGATGAGCTCGCGCGATGCATTGGCATATTGCTCCATAATCAGCGTGCGGATGCCATACTGCTCAGCCCACACGGAGAAATCCGGCGCAACCGCGACATTCTGCAATGCACCCGGCGCAATCAGCAATACACGTGATGCATCAATGCTTTGCGGCTCATCCAATGACGCGACTTTGCGCACATCATAGCCTAATGACGTCAATGCATCCGCGAATTCCGGCGTGCCGCCGAAGAGTGTGATTGCACGCACTGAAGCTGACAATGCCGATGGGAAGATCTGAATCTGCTGCGCCGAACATAGCGTCTCACCTTCACTACGCGGAGTGAGGATGACACGCAACGTATATTCGCGGCGGTTGCTCACTTGCGGCAACGTCAGCTTAAATGGCACATTCGCATTTTCGTATGCCGGCACTGCGACCGCAAAATCCGTACTTGCCACAACACTGCCACAGTCATCCAGCAACAGCGCTTTCGCGGTGTACTGCAACGCTTTTGCGCTCATATTGATAACGCCAATCGCGCGCTGCAGCTCCTCGCCGCCCCAGAATGCGTGGTCATCTGTATAGATGTCCTCACCCGCGCTGATAATGCGGCAAGTAACTTTGTCCATCGCATCCTTGAAGGGCACGCTCACGATATTCGGACGCCAATCCAGCTTGTCGCTATTCGGACTGAACAACGGCATGACATGCGATCCCCATAGCACATCAGGCTTAATGCCCGGCTGCGTCAAATCGTCAGGCAATGGCGTTGCGCCAAAACATGCATTGCCAGCCGTCAGGAAACGCCCGAGGAAATATTCAAATGGCGCCAAGCCATCCAGGCCATCATAACGCCAGAAAAAGATTGTGCGCTCGATGGATGCGTCCAGCACCTTCGCATACAGCTCGGAGAGGAAGCAGTATTCGCGCTCCTTGTTGATGCCGTCCTTGCCGCGCGTCGAAGCCAGCAGCGAGTTATCCCAGCCATCCCACGCAAATGTTGTCGTGATCGTCTTTTCGCGATACGCATTCGGCCCCAGGATTCGTGCGCCATTTTCCTGCCAGTAATAATACTCCGGCTTATTGCGGATTGTCCCCCAGAGATTCAAGTGCGCATAAGAGCCGTGATACGGAATTGCGTATTCACCGCAATAAATCGGCACATCATGCTCCTTCGCATAACGGCTAAAGAGCGCGGCCAGCTCCGCAAATGGCGCACCCCAACTGTGATAGAGGTGTATGCCGTACGCATTTCTGACATGCGCGCTTGCACCTGTGAGCACTTCGGCATCCGGGAAGAAATCATGCACTTGATTCGCGACCGCCTCCAGCTTTTCCGCACGCTTGACCGGATCGCCGGCAAAATTCGGATCCGTGCCATCCACTAATTCAACTGTGCCATCCGGCAAATACTTGTGATATTGCGTTGCATAACGCGACATGCCGATATAAGCGCCATTGCCGCCACTTGCCGACATCTGGAAATAGACATTGATCAAAATCGCAACCAACGATGGATGGTTGTCCAAACGAGCGGAACGGACATTTTCCTCCGCAAGCGCACGCCACATCTGCGCGCATTGCTCCGGCGTATTGTTGTTGTATTCGTCGTAGGACAACTCGCAACGCTCGACGCAGAGGAAGCCCTCTTCATCCGCAATCGTGTAGAATGACGCGGCATTCATGCGCTGCGAATAGACCGCATTGATGCCGAAGAATTTCATCAGCCGGATGCATCTGCGCGTAACGCTGTCGCGCGCATACCACAACGCCGACCACATGCCCTGCCATGCGGAATCCGTATTGATCATCAACGGCTTGCCATTGATCAGGAATTTCCCGCCCTCACACGTCAGTTCGCGGAAGCCAAACCGCACTGTCGCGTCATCGAGCACACGCCCGTCTGCTGTCAGTCTGCAATCCAGATAGTAGAGATTCGGCTCATCGACACTCCACAGCTTCGGCGTGATATAATCGAGGACAATGCTATCCGAATAAGGCTTTGACACCGTGTAGACTGTCTCGTTAGTCGCAGCATCGCGAATCGTAATTTCTGCTTGCGCACGCAGACCACTCGACAGCGCGCCATAACCAAAATCAAGCTGCATGCGCTTCGCGCCGACAAATGTCGAAACACGCATTTGACCGAAATTCTGCTTCGGACGGATACTCAGCCATACATCGTCTTGAATGCCCGCACGCGTCAAATCACCCTCGCCATCCGGCATTGTCGCAACAAAGAGCTCATTCTTCTCGCCCACCGGCCGCAATGCATCAGTGATGTCAATCCAGCATGCCGACGTCACCATATTCAATTTCACTGCATGACCCGGTAGCGGGATATTGCGACCATTGAGAATGACAATACCCTTCGAATAGAGCGCATCAAATTTGAGCAGTACTTGCGCATCGCTCGCATCCGACGGCGTCGCAAATTCACGATAATACCATCCCTGATTGAATGCATCGTATTCTTTGCCAAAGGGATTGCTTACCGCACGGCCATCCGCAACGCGGAAATAATTTGGCCGCGGCCCCGAACGCCAGAAACTGGGCACAAGGTAGTATCCCCAGTCGTCCGAAAATGCCGGCGGATTCTCCCGCGCAGTCTCGCAAAATGCAAATTTCCAATAGCCATTCAGCGAGATGTCCGTGCGTAAATGGCCGCCACTGCGCCGATACGCATGCTCTAACGACCAATTGTTCAGCGACTCCGGCTTCGCACGCTGCACTTGCCAATCCGGAAAATACGTGTGCTCTGCCGCAACGAGACCACTGCAACATAACGCAAACGCACAAATCGTCAGATATATCTCTATCGCGTATTTTTTCATAAATGATTGTGATAATAAAAGATGATAGATGAAACCTGATTCCGTGGAAGTTAGAGAATCTTGCGTCAGAAAGAGAAATGTGGCGCAAAAAATCAACTCCACCGATTCAGAAAAATACAGTCACACCATGCTCATACAATAGTAGTGATGTGACTGCGCAAAACAACATTCAGCTTAATAAACCCAGTCCGGAACAGCACCATTCCAACCACACCAGTCTCCTCCCCAGCGTTTTGCATGCTGATCACGAGAAGTTGGCTCGACATGACCGTCGCCATACGACATATTTACCTTCGTGCGATCATGAATTGCCCAAGCAAGCGAACTATAGGCATTAGCGCCACAATGCGCTAAATTAACTCTCGTCGTAAGCGCATAATACTCTTCGTCACTCGTGATGCGCGAGCATGCCGAAATAATAAATTCTGACGGATTAGTCATTTTATGATAATAGAGCGTGGAGCAATCGTTTTGCTTAATTACCGGAGATAAGGAAATACCATTCGTACTACCTCCTTCAAAGTGCCAATATCCATCTATACCAACACAACCATCCCCATTGGTGCCGTACGCATTTTCCTTGATCTGTGCATCTAGGTTACTGGCAAGATCTTTACGCGTTCTATTCTCCGGACACCGCACTGCCTTCTCGCTGCGCTCAAGCACATTGGCTTTCAACATCACGCTAGTATAACTCTCTACGAATGTATTATTCGGATTTTGTTGCAATATGATACAGTCATCGCAGCCCGCGCTGTATGTAATCATC
Organism: Blautia faecis; assembly: GCA_963630475.1. GTDB lineage: Bacteria > Verrucomicrobiota > Lentisphaeria > Oligosphaerales > Oligosphaeraceae > CAKUJM01. The sequence continues at coordinate 5,499 of CAVGNO010000127.1, forward strand.
GCCAGCGCCATCTGCTTGAGGTTGTTCACACAGCTGATACCCTTGGCTTTTGCACGCGCTTTCTGCAATGACGGCAACAACATGCTCGCTAAAATCGCAATTATCGCGATCACAACAAGTAACTCAATGAGCGTAAACATGTTACAATTCTTGCAAACGGGGGG
>CAVGNO010000128.1:0-1641 GCA_963630475.1 Blautia faecis
TTTACGTTGCTGCTGACGGCAGAATTCCGCGACGCCGGGCAGAATTAGCGCTAACGGGATGGCATACGCGACACCGAGTAGATTGGGGTTCGTGAAGAGAAATTGAAACCGACTCATCAGCGGACCGGATGACAGCACTTCGCCATGCGGATCAAAATAGAACATGCGGTGGACCAATGCGCTGTTGCCCCCCAATAAAACCAGCGCAAGCCACGTTATGAATATCAGTGCCAACAGGAGGAATCCTGTGCGCAACTGAAATTGCGGACTGGGCAGTGGCGTCTCGCGGAAATACATGTAAATCAGCGCCATATAGCCAGTAATCGCAATATTGTATAATCCGCCAGCACTATGAAAACACTGAATCGCAGTTGCAAGAATGCACCAGCCTAAAAAGAGCATCAGAAATGGCCGTACGGGTCTGCGTTGGAGCACGCGCACTACCATAATCGGCGCGATGATGTCGGCTAACAGGAGTTTCCCCGCAGTGCCGGGAACTGGCAGCGGAATCGGAATCACTAACAAGAATAGATAGAGCAACCCGAGCATGCTGAATGCTACATAATTCTTGTCGTGACTCTGCTCTTGTGTCAGGAAATTCTGCATAGTTATAATCTTAAAGCGAGTTGATCATTTTGCAGAATGCATTGCGGCTGGCGGAATCCGGCTGTATGAATGTGCCATGCGCCCAGTCATTCCAGCTGGAGATGATGATAATGCGCGGCTTTAGCTGCGCGGCATTTTGCAGCTGCTGACGCAACGCAGCGACATTGCCCGCACGCGCACGGCACCAGCATATCGCATTTATTGTCGAAAGCGCACCGGCATCCGCGGTTGCAGGCTCCGATGGATAATCAACACCGACGCGCAACAGCCGCAATGGCGATGCCGCTGGCATCTGCCCGACGCATTCGATATGCGGACCGAGGAGGACTGACGGCTTGCGTTGCGCATCGCGCCACACTGCAGGAAATTCATCATAGCGCTTCTGCTTAAACCACTGAATCAGATTATGGTATGACAATCTTACCGGTTGGTCGGATTCCAAATATATCATCAATGAGATGCCGTTTTTATGCGCATATTCGGAAAAACTCTTCAGCTGCAGCCAGATTGCGTCATTGACAAGATCCTGCGGCGTAAAACGCAATAGCACGCCGCTGATATTCGCATTGCGCAGCTGTGTAATATCTGATTTCATCCGGTTCACACTCCAGTCCGGATATAATGGCATCGGGCGTGTATGCGGCTGTGCGCTATAATCCGGTAATGCGATATATTCCACCCATAATGCCGTACTATGCCAAATGCTGTCTGCGCGTAACGGCCTAGCGGCATCGTCGCTAGCGCTGATACAGCCGCCGCATGCGGCAAGCAGCATAAACAGGATGGCACTCAATAACGTCTTCATGTTGCATGCATCAGATGGCTATTCATCGCCTCCAGTTAAAGTTATAATTGCCGCAGATTACGCTCTTATTCTGCTTCGTCAGATAGAAGAAGAAGTCGTAATTCGCAGTATTCGGATGGATGAGCGCACGCCATGCAAGCGGAATAGCCTCACGGTGGTCGGTGAGAAGAATCAGCGCGGATTGACTCGACGTAAATTCATCTGCAGGAATGACAGTCACAGCGCACACT
>CAVGNO010000128.1:1651-5661 GCA_963630475.1 Blautia faecis
GTCTTGAGTGGCTCCGGGAGACTCGCGAAAATCTGACGGAGGAATCCCGGATTTTCATGTAGTAGCATCGCGGAGATGCTGTTTTCTTCCGGCGAACCGAAGAGGAGGAGGTTATAGCCGGAAAGCGTCTCTTGCGTACACTGCTGATCAGCGAAGACTTTTATTTTGATGCCATTGATGCGCTCCCAATTGCGGACAAATTGCTCTGCGCACTGCTTCCATGCCGCGGCGGTATCGGCAAGCGTAGTGCCGTAAATTGCGACGCATGGCGCATGAAGCGTCTGAATAATCGGACCGCATTGCCCCACATGCTTTGTCAAGTTACGCGCCGCTGATGCATCACCGGTTTCCCATCCATAGCCGTCCTGCTCATGGAAGCTCAATTGACGCGCTTTTGCGTATGTGCCAATCTCATTGCCGTTGATAACGACCGTCAGTTGCTGGGCAACGCCACGAGGCATCGCATCACAAAGCAGTGTGAATTGCATGATATTGCTGCAAGTGATTTGAATCGTACTGTCATCAACCAAATTTGCGCGAATTGACGCAGATGAATTGTATCTATTCAATGCATCGACAGTAAGCCAGTATTGCGGCTCTTCGGGTGGCGTCATGCCATGCCAGATAATTTCGCGCCGCGCAATCGGCGCATTTTCGCACAGCCAGTTAAATGCGTCTGCCAATTGCGCTGAGTCCTCCGGCGGATTGACTGCATAGCGCAGGAGCTTTCTGGGCTGACTGGAAGCGCTCGATAACGCGTCGATCAGCTCAGCCGGATAGACTTGCGCATCACGCGGGAAGATAAATGCGAGCGGAAGATTAGCCAGATTCGTCCAATTCTGCGCATTTTTGGACGCAATATCAGATGTAAGTGCGATTACTGCGCCATCGAATAATGCGGCATGCTCATTGAGATAGCGCAACCCATCAAGATTTCCGACTGCGATATAGCGCTGGCGTGTGGCATTCCGCTTAAGAGCAAGCGTCGTATAATAGTCGCTTATCCACGCCGGGTGAATATCCTTGATGCCATCCAGTGTGGCAACTCTGCCCAATCCCGGCGTTAAATCGGGCTTGAACGGCAGTGATGTGTGGCAGAACAGCAACGGTTTTGACGCATCGTCTGAAGCTGGATGCTTTTCGTGAATAACGACGCTGATCTTCGAGTCTTCATCAAGCGCGCTATCAGTAATGGCAATCGTGCGGTTTGCCGATGATGCCGCCGCTTCGGCTTGCGGAATGTCGTGTGTCTTCTCTGCGGTTATATCGCTTTGCGCAACGGGACTGGGCTTCGGCTGGCGTAATACACTCTTATAGCCAAATCCTAACAAAAATGCCAGGATTCCGACAAGTATGAAGGATGCTATTTGGAGAGTATTACCGTGTTTCATTTATCAATTGGGGTAGGGGACCTCTTTGCCCTCGTAACTCACAAACACCGGCGCGCCATTTTCGTCGTAGCGGATGACATGCTCTGGCTGCAAACGCACTTTACCCGCGCCGTCCGGCAAATCAAATGCGAATGCAGGCAATGCCATGCCGGAAATTTTTCCGCGCAATTGATTCATTATCTCCAGTCCGGCTTTAACGCCAGTACGGAAATGCATTGCGCCAGTGATTGGATCGCCGTGGAAGAGGTAATATGGCTTAATATGCATGCTCAAAAGTTTAGTGAAGAGCCGTCCTAACACCGACGCGGAGTCATTTATGCCTTTGAGCAGCACACTCTGATTGACCAGGCCAATGCCCGAACGCAACAAGCAATCCGCTGCCGCAGTCGCTTCTGCAGTGAGTTCTTGCGGATGATTGAAATGCGTGGCAACCCACGCGGGCTTGCCACTGGAAAGCAACGCCGCCAGCCGCGGCGTAATGCGCTGCGGCAAGACTACCGGCACGCGCGTGCCAAAACGCAGCATCTCAATGCTTGAAACCGAAGAAAATGCGTCAATTATCCGCTTGAGCGCGTCTTCGTGCAGCATGAGCGGATCGCCACCCGAAATGAGCACTTCACGCACTTCATGATGCGCATTCAAATAATCAACCGCAGCGCCGAGTTCATCATCACTCGGAGGCGGTAATACGACTTCCCAATCACGCTTGCGCATGCAATGCCGACAATGCACTGCACAAAAATTGCCCGTGACAAATAATGCGCGGTCGGGATACCGGTGGACAAGACGCGGAACCGGCGAGCAGCGCTCTTCAGCCAGCGCATCCGGCGATCCGCCCGTTTGACACGTAATTTCCGCATTGTCCGGCACGCACTGCCGCAAAATCGGGTCAGATAAATCCGATGACGCGGCTAACGAAAGATAATACGGCGTTGCAAACAGCGGATAACGCTGCGCAGTTGCAGACAGATGCGCGAGCACGCCGCTTCCTAGGCCTAAATAGCTCTCTACATCTGATAATGTGCGCGCAGCATGCGCTAATTGCCAATGCCAGTCACGCCATTGCGCTTCATTGGGCTGTTCAGTTGTCGTATAATGCAAAAACATTTGAATTTGATGGCATGGACAGACAACAAACAAGCCTCCCGCATCTGCAGTCGCAGGTGGGGGAGGCTTGTTTGTTAAAACTGGCGGAGTTGACGGGAGTCGAACCCGCGACCTTCGCCGTGACAGGGCGATGCTCTAACCAATTGCGCTACAACTCCGCTTGATTAACTCGATTTCAGGAACGGGACATAAGATAAGTCGATTTTCGCAGATTGCAAATAGAAAATGCAAATAGTTTGATATTTTTTCTTGTGCGATGAAAATTTTCCGCAGATAGGAGTCACGGATATATATTTGCACGGTGTCTTCTTTTTGTTCTCTGATTTTGCATGCATTTCAACTACTAATTCTCCTGATTCCGTGAAGTTAGAGAGTTTTGCGTCAGAACGAGGAATTTCGAAGGAGCGTACCGGGAGTACGTGACTGAGAAATGACGAAGTTATCACGCAAAAGAATCAACTTCACGGATTCAGGATTCTTTTATCATGAATAAACTAACCGAGCGTTTGTATTACACCAAGCCAGCAGGATACTGGGAAGCCGCGTTGCCGCTAGGCAATGGCCGGCTGGGTGCGATGGTCTACAGTGATTTTGAGCGTGAGACAATTGCGCTCAATGAAGAGACAATCTGGTCGGGGCGTCCTCACGGCGACTCTGATGCCGAAATCGGCAAATACACTGAAGACGCGCGCAAGCTAGTCGATGCTGGCAAATACGCAGAAGCTGCCGAGTTGATGAGTAACAAGCTCGGCACGCAGGATTCTGCGTCATATATGCCGGCCGGCGAACTCATCCTGCTCACGGATTATCCCAATTGGCCGCGGCATAATTTCGATTATATCCGCGAGCTGAATCTGGAGACTGCGGAACTCACGATGAGCTTCCGGCGCGAACAGCTCAAATTCAAGCGCCGCATGCTCGCAAGTGCAAAAGCAAATGTATTGGCATTGGAATTGACATGCGAAACTGAACACGCATTGAATTTCAGCTTCTTCCTCGAATCCCAGAATCCCGGCGTCGCATCATCGGATGCCAATAAAAACAGCTGCTACTTCGATAGCACTGCGCCGGTTTACAACCGCAATGGCGGCTGCAGATTTACTGATGGCGACAAAAAGGGCGTCTCCTACCGCATGGGCGCACGCGTCGTCACGCCAGATGGCGATGTGACGTCGGAAAATGGCCTCACGAGTGTGCGTAATGCGACAAGCGCAGTGATCTACATCGCAATCCGCACCAATTTCAAGGATTTCAAGACTGCGCCGGAGGATTCCGGCATCGACCCGAAAGCACTCGTCGAACAGGATTTGGATAATGCGATCAAGCATAGCTACGAGGATTTGCGCGTAGCTCATATCAAGGAATACCAGAGCTACTATCTGCGCTCGCGTTTGACATTGGAAGGCAATGCCAATGACGAATTGCCGACTGACGAGCGGTTGTTCAACGACAGCAAGCAGGAGAGCTTCTCGCCCGCATTTGCCGCGCTGCTCTATAACTACGGACGCTACT
>CAVGNO010000129.1:0-5643 GCA_963630475.1 Blautia faecis
AAATGCGCACAAAATCCCGGCCTGTAGGGCAAGGGCTTGTCCCTTGCCTGGCGTTTGCCCCCAATATCCCGACGGCTTCCCCGCCTGGCGTGGGTCCCCAACGACATCGCGGTCCGACATGACGCATTGCAGGGAACATTATTGTCTACGAAAAGCACGAAAAACACGAAAGGGGATGCGCATTGCTTTTTTCGTGTGTTTCGTGGATGAAAATTATCCACATCAGCGCAGTGTGCGGTCGTAATTGAATAGGAATGGCTTGTTTGCGGGAGCGGGCAGTGTGTCGATGTGCTCAATACCGCTCAAATCGCATTCAATGTGCGCGACGCTGATTTTGCGATTGGCGACTTTCCGCCAGTCGTATGGCGTGACTGGTCGCAGAATAGTCAGTGCGCCCTCTTGACATGCACGCAGTGTCGTGCCGCGGTGATCGGAAAATGGTATGCCGACACCGCTGGTGCGCTCCGGTGCAAATGGCATCGGCAAAATCGCGCGTGTCGTCATCAACGCAGGATGGCTGAATATGCACAAGCTGAGCGGCGTGCTTGCATTTGCGCAGCATGCTTCGAGTTTTTCGCGGTCGGCTTCGCTTGAGAGTATGACGCATTTTGCGCCGAGTGAAGAGAGGAATTGTGCGGATGCGCTGTTGAGCACTGCCATTCCTGCGCCGCATTCGAATTCGGCGTCGCGAGTTTCACGCACAAGATAGAGCATATCCCAGGAATTTACTTCGATGCGGTAGCGGTGTTGCTGTGCCCAATCGATGATCATGCGTAATGACGGCAGATCTTCCGAATATGCGACTGCCGGTAATGAAATAATGATTCTCTTATTGCTCAACGCATCGAACTGTGCGGAAAGCGCATTGCATGATGTCTGCGCATTCACTGCGATGACGATGCGCTCAATGCCGTCATGCACAAGCGTACTGGTCACTAATTGCGGCAGCTGATGTGCGCGGATGCGCAGTGTGTCGTGCGCATCGCCGAGATGACGCGTGTTCGCATTGCAATGTGGCAATTTGCTGATTGCATCCAGATGCGCTTGAATTGCGGGACGTAATGCCAAGCGAATTATGCCGTCATCCTCCTTTGTCGCATTGCGCATGAATGTCGCCAGTTCATCTTCGACTAGCGATGAGCAACGGCGCGGCAATAACCGTGCTGCCAGCTCATCATCGGCATAATGCACTTGACGTGTGCAATTTGCAAATTCGCGCGGTAATTGCGCGAGCGCATTCTCGACAATCTCCTTCAGTTGCGTCGCGCGCTTGGGATTTGCGATGCGCTGTGGCGGAATGCGCACAATTGCGTGTTTGTCGCCATAGCTGAATTCGAGTAGCGTCGCGCTGCTCTCATCGCTGGAAAGCGTGATGGCCAAGTGCGGCGATGCATCAGTGGAGTCTTCAGCAGTTGTAGCGCTGCTGCTAATTTGCGCAGTCGTGCGTTTGCGTCCAGCATCGCTGTCGGTCAGCCCCGCAAATTTGCCAGCGAAGTATCCGTCGGTCAGGCGGCGGCCAGTGTAATTGCCGAGTGTATCGACTTCTGGCGGCACTGTGTTGTCAGCTTCACCAAGATGCTGGAGCGCATTGCGATAGAGCGTCACGGCATTATGAATCCACGCTGCGGATTTGAGGCGCCCTTCGATTTTCAGTGATGCGACATTGGCTTCGGCGATCGCGTTGAGATGCGGCAGCAGGCATAAGTCATGCATTGAGAGCGGATTTGAGGCGCACGCATCGCTGTCGCTCGCACTTTGCCATGCGACACGACATGGCGATGCGCAAGTGCCGCGGTTGCCAGAACGGCCGCCGACCCAGCTGGAGAGCAGGCAACGCCCTGATGCGCAGAAGCATAGCGCGCCCTGAATGAATACTTCAATCTCGATGCCGCCTATCTTCCCGCAGCGGACAATTTCCTCATGCGTCAATTCGCGTGCCAGCACGACGCGGTCGCAATGGAGGAGAGTTTTTGCGGCAAGCACACCGGCTTCCGAAGCGACCGCAGATTGCGTGCTTAAGTGAAACTGCAGCTTCGGAAATAGCGCACGCATCGCTAAAATTGCGGGATCGCGCACAATTACAGCATCGACTCCGCACTCCTCGGCAAATTGGAGCATCCGCGCCGCAAGCGCAATTTCATTTTGCGCTAAGTCGATATTGATGGTCAGATGCGCTTTTGCACTTGCCGCGTGAATCTTGCTTATGACATCCGGCAATTCCGCTTGCGAATAATTTTTTGCGCCACGCCGCGCATTGAGGCGCCGTAAGCCGAAGTATACTGCGTCGGCGCCGGCGGACAGCGCGGTATCCAGCGTCTCTGAATTGATAGGAGAAAGAAGTTCCAAAATAGTTAGAGGTTAGGAGTTAGGAATTAGCTTTTTTGTACTTTACATAACATAAAGTCTCCTGTCACTTCCTTCGCCGTATGCATTATAGTATCGAAAATTTCCATTGACGATCTTTTTTCTTCCAGGAATGACCATGAAAAACTATAGTCTATTCACATCATTTTTTGTTGCAGTGCTCTTGTTAGCTATTGCGCCGCTTACTGTTCAAGCAAAGACGACATACGACAAAGCGTACAATCAGCGTATGATCGAGCAGATTACGCGCGATGTGCTCAACGAAATCAATCGCCAGCGCGCTGAATTTATCAAAGCGCATGAAGAAGCCGGCAATGCCGATAAGAACAACAATAATCCTAGTATGCCGCCAAATGGCGGTGCGCCGCAGGACAATGCGCCAAAACAAGCGCCGCCGCGTAAATTCAAAGCAGACATCCCGAGAATTAAATTGATGCTGGAGAAGAAGTATTCGCGTGCACGCGCAGAAGATATGTCGGTTGATACACGTGATGCGATTGAGCTGCAGGAAGAAGTGCGCAAAGAGATGTTGCGCGATCCGAAATTCAATCGCAGCGTCGAGTCGATGGAAGCGGAGGAACGCCGCATGGCCGAAGAGAAGTATCCGCTCTATCAGCCAGGTCAGAAAGTCAAAATCAGCTTCTCACGCGGTCATGAAAAATCCCGCACATACGAAGGCGTCTTCAAAACCAATGGCCGCTTCAAATTCATGATTGGCCGGAACGTCCTCAATTATAATGACTTGCCGGAAGAAATCCGCGCTTGCTTCATTCCACAGCTCAACAAGGAAAAACGCACAGAGGAATTTAACAAGCACCGTATTATCACGCGTTACAATCTCGAGCGCGAAGAGGAAGAAGCAACGCGCATGCGCGAAAAACTCAATGCGCAATTTGCGAAGAATCTGCCCAAACAGTGGGTCTATATCAACAAAGCATGGCGCTTGCCCGTCGATATGGTCGAGGATATTGTACGCTACCGTGAAGTAATGCACAGCCAGATTCATGGGCAAGGACAGCAGTATATCATCAATCCGACCGGTATCTACAACGGCCCGTCAAATTAATTGCGCAGTTTCCCCCACTTCGTTGAATTCCGCTTCTCCGTATTTTCCGCTAATTCCCGTTAAATAAAACAATGCTTCCCTTTGTCCATCTTCACACTCACTCGGATTTTTCGTTATTAGATGGCGCTCAATCGGTAAAGCAAATTGTCAGTCGTGCAATAGATTTTGGCTGTCCGGCGGTTGCGGTTACGGATCACGGCAGTATGAGTTCGGCATACGAGCTCATGCAGCAAGTGAAGGATCAGAGCAAGGAACGCAAGCTTGAGACGCCGATCAAGGGAATTATCGGATGCGAATTCTATGTCACTGCGGGCGATTATACTAGCCACGAAAATTCCGCGATTGACAAAGAGCGCTATCACTTGATCCTGCTTGCGGAGAACAACGAGGGCTATGTCAATATGTGCCACCTCTCGGAAGAAGCGTGGCTGCGCGGATATTATTATAAGCCGCGTATTGACTTCAGCTGCTTGGAGCGTTTTCATAAAGGCATCATCTGTTTTTCCGCATGTATCTCCGGACAGCTCCCGAAATTATTGCTCAGCAACCGCGATCAGGAAGCCGAAGAGCTTGCGTGCAAATATCGCGACCTCTTTGGACCGGAGAACTACTATATCGAATTGCAGGATCACGGTCTGGCAGAACAGCGGCGTGTTAATCCGAAATTGATTGCGCTTGCGAAGAAGATAGGCGTCGGCCTCGTCGTCACTAACGATGCGCATTATACATACCGCGAGGACGCAGAAGCGCAGGACATCCTGGTCTGCATCGGCACGCAGACGACGGTGAAAGACACGCGGCGTATGAAATTCGAAAATGACGAATTTTATTTTAAGAGTCCGGAGGAGATGGCTGCGCTTTTCCCCGAGTATCCCGAAGCGGTTGAGAATACAGTCAAGATAGCCGAGCGCTGTAATGTCCATCTCAAGACAGTAGATGAAGACAAAGCGAATCACTATCCCGAGTATCCCGAGCCGGATGGCCGCGACCGCGAGGAGCACTTGCGCACACTCTGCAAGGAAGGGCTGATGTGGCGCTTCCATTTTGATCCCGACAAAGATGAGATTACGCCGGAACGCGAGAAGATTATCGAGCGCATGAATTATGAAATCGATATCATCAAGCGCATGAAATTCATCAGCTACTTCCTGGTTGTCTGGGACTTCCTGCATTATGCCGCAAAGATCGGCGTGCCGCTGGGACCGGGACGTGGCTCTGGCGCCGGCTCAATGGTAGCATACCTTATCGGAATCACGCATATCGATCCGCTGCGCTATAATCTGCTCTTCGAGCGCTTCCTCAATCCTGCGCGTGTTTCGCCGCCGGATTTTGATATCGACTTGTGCGAACGCCGCCGCCATGAAGTCATCGAGTATGTCCGCGCTAAATATGGCGCTGACCGCGTTGTGCAGATCGGTACATTCGGTACACTCAAAGCGAAGCAAGTCATCAAAGATGTCACACGCGCGCTTGGGCGTAGCGTAGACGAGGGTAATCGCCTCTGCAAGATGATTCCTGCTGATCCGCATGCGACGCTCGAGAATGCAATTCATGGATCGGAAAAATACAAGATTCCGCCAAATCCCGACCTGGAAGCAATCGTCACAAACGAGGAGTGGGCGAAGGAAATCTGGAAGTACGCAAAGAAGCTGGAAGGCCTTAACCGCAATATGTCCATTCATGCCGCCGGTGTTATTATCGGCGACATGCCGGTCGCAGATGTCGCGCCAATTGCATGCGGCGGCCCCGCAAAAGAAGCGATTACACAATTTTCCGCAATTCCATGCGAATCGCTGGGGTTGCTTAAAATGGACTTCCTGGGGCTCAAGACGCTGACGCTGATTCAGGATACACTCGATCTGATCGAGAAGAATACCGGCAAGAAAATCATCTCCAATGACATCCCGATTGACGACAAGCATACATACGATATGCTCAATCAGGGCAAGACAATCGCCGTGTTCCAGCTCGAATCCGGCGGCATGCAAGACCTCTGCCGCCGCTGGCATCTCTCGCGTATCGAGGATATTATCGCGCTGCTGGCAATCTATCGTCCCGGCCCGATGGCTTTTATCGATGAATTCATCGGACGCAAGGAAGGGCGCATTCCGCTCGACTACGATGTGCCAGTCATGGAGCAATATCTCTCCGAGACCTACGGCATCATGCTCTATCAAGAGCAGATTATGCAAGTCGTGCAGGCGGTCGCGGGT
>CAVGNO010000130.1:0-4396 GCA_963630475.1 Blautia faecis
GTCCCGAAGTGCCGAATGATACGCGTTGCGAACTCTCCGATATATCCGGCTTGCCAGTATAATACGATGAAATCAGATTCGGGATATCGACATGCAGCTCCTCCGGAACCGCTTTTCCTGCCAACGGATGCATAAGAAAAAACTCCTTGGATTTTTGAGTCAAATTTCGTTGAATCGCATAATATAAACTGGATTAGTGAAGTTAGACTATTTGCATCAGAATAGGATTTTTGTAATACTGCTAGCAGCTGCGATTTGCAACGCGATACCATCTGCTGTGAGATATGGTGTGAGTAGTGCGATGTCATTTGTATGCGCAAAATCGCCGACTGTGAGCAGATAGAAACGCAATGCGCCGGCATTTGTCTCATGCTGAATACGCGCGACCAACTCCGTATGCGCTACGTCTGAATAGTTTGCAAATTTAGCGTATGCACGGAATGCGAATGCACGATAGCTGGCGTCGTATTGCATTACACGGCTTTGCATACGTATTGTCTCGATGAAATCAATTGGCAGTGAATCGAGATAGAAGAGCGCAAATGCAGCGGTTGTATTGCCATTGAGAAATTGTTGCCAGAGTTGTGCGAATGCCGCGTCATCTTGATTAATGGCAAGGAGCATCAATGCATACGATGCAAGTAGATTATCCTCCTTTGCATATTGTTGCAATAGCGCTCTTTCCGCTGACGAGAGCGATAACTTGAGTTTAGCCATTGTTTCGACAGCATGGACGACGCCGTCGCATTGACGGTTAAATGCGATCGCTCGGATTTCTTGCTGATATATCGCGCGTTGTGCATGGTCGCATTGATAGAGGACGCGCAGACAGCCGATGCGCCAAGGTGAATCTGGTTCGCTAGCTACCAGTTCTTGCTTAAAGCATTGCGCGACTTCATCGATGGCGACGCCAGCTTCCAGCAATCCTTCTGCGGCATGCACTTTCTTCCATTCCTGCCCATGATGAAGTTGCGCTTTGAGCAATGCTTCCGCACTCCGATATTGCCTGATGCTGATGCATCCGCAAAGTGTGAAAAGAACGAGAGTCAAATACAGCAGATGTCGTGTGGTCATTTTTACGGAGCAATCATGCGCTGGATACGATTCTTGACAATCGGCTCATTGCAGCGAGGGAAGTATTGTTTCAGCGCGGTTTTCACGCGTTTATCGCGGAGTGCGCTAGGGGCGGTCAGATATATTGCCGCGGTCTCGGCCAACTCGTCATCCGGGTCTTCCAGCGTCGCGAGCATATCGTCAATCCAGCCGTTCGGCTTAATGCGTCCGATTGTCTTTATGGCAATTTTACGCACGCGCGTTGAGTCATCCAGCAATGCATCGCGCGCCAATTCAGCGCGGCGGTCATCATCGATAGCGAAACCAAGCGCCATCTCCAATGCATCGTGCCGGACATCATCGTATTCGCACATCTGGAGCTGTTGCCACTGTTCGGGAGTAAATGCTGCTACATCGCGACGCAGCATATTCAAAAGGATCTTCCGGCATTGAGCGTATGGCTCTTTGCACAGCGCACCTATCAGCACATCCGGAGCGACTTTTTCCTGTCGCCGGCACTTCCATGCGCTTGATCGCACGATGCCCGGGAGTGTTTCATCCAATGAGAAGCGGCGTACATCATCCATGGAGATGCGGGCAAGAGCGGTCATTGCCTGCGCACGTGTTTCGAGTGCGACGTCATTTGCGCGCACAGTCGCCACCAGTAGTTCAGTCAATGTGCTGTCACTGTCATTACTACGGCGACAGAGCTCAATGAGTGCTTCTGCGCGTATTTGCGATGATTCGTCTTTCAGGAGGAGCCGTAGCAGTGGTTCTGCCACCGCCAGTTTAGTTGATCTGACGATATTCAGGATAATCCTACGCTGTGATGTATCATTTGTCTTTGCCAAGCGTTCTTCCAGCCGTTTGCGGATTGCATCCTGCGGCGCGTCACTGCGCAACGCATATAAATTCAGCGCGATCGACCAGATTTCGGCATCGGTGGAATCGATGAATTTCTCCAGTGTAGCATGGTCAAATATTCCGGGGAAATAGCGGATACCAAGCAACGCATTGCGGCGCACGGCATCATCGGAGTCATTCAGCGCGGCAGTGAGCAGCCGTTGCGTTTCCTCTGCTTCGCTTGCACTGCGTTTACGTGAACCCGCAGTGATTTGTGCATTCGGTGAGATATACGCATCGCCACTGATAAAAACGCCCAAGCTTTGCGGTATGACTGACGATGCAAGCCGCCGCACTGTCACATCATCATCGGTCAAGCGGCGCAATACCGCCATGCCTGCCAGCCGCAGATGCGCGTTGTTCTCGCAAATTGAGACTAATGCATTACGCCGCACTACTGCGTCGGTATCATCCAATGCGGCAATCAATGCCGCAGTCGCCATCGCGCGCGGATATTTTCCAATAATCAACGCAGCGCGCCGCCGCACTTCGACCGGCTGATTTGCCGATAATTCTTTGCGGTAGCGCGCAATTGTCTGGTCTTCGGAGAGCTGCTCTGCATTCAAGAAGCCAACAGCAAGGCACATCAGCAGCATTAGCACAAATGTAATTCGCATCTTGACGGCCTTGCTGAACGCATTTCGTTACTTGAATGCCTGTGCGCCGGTGCCTTCGACGACACCGAAGAACTTGATCGCACTATTGTACGGATAGGGATTCGCGTACATCGAGACCTTGATCTTGATCTTGCCTTGTTTATTCAGTCCCATCGCTTCACGGAACTGGTTGATGGGCGAATTCTCATCGTATTCAGTGTCTACCGAAGCAGACATATTGAGGAATGATTCTGCGTAGACTTTATCCAGAATACCCTTGAAAAGCGACGGATCCTTCAAGCCGAGATTGCCGGAGACTTCTTCCATGCACTCCAAATCAGCGATGTCTTCAAAGCCGTCATCCTCGACTTTCAAGTTGATGATGTTCGGGCTCTGGGTGATTGTGACGTCCGCGACGCGATTGCAGAAGAAGATATTCTTCTCCAAGCGAATCTTCTTGGTCTTGTCATTACCCTTGGTATTATCAAAGCCGGACATGTAGTTGAAACCTAGGATGTTATTAGTGATATTGGTGATAGTCTTGTCATTCGCACGCACTGCAAATCCCATGCTGGCATCCGGATCACGCTTCTGCTGCCATGAGAACATCGCAGTATTGTGGTCGAAATTGAAGACGACCATATCGGGCTTCGCATTGGTGCTGCGCACATCCGCAGCGGCATTTCGGCTGCCCAAGAAGACGTTGTTGAGGACATTCACAACACCCTGACGATGCGCAACCAGCAATGCATAGTTGCTCGCATTCAGGAACAGGCAGTTCTGGATTGTGAAATTGCCACTGGTCTTCGCATTCACCAGTGCTTTGTCAATCGACGGCGATTTTGCATTGCCCTTTTCCGGCGGGATGCACAAGCGACCGGCTTCCATGCCTTCCGGCTTGCCATCCACTGCATGATAAGCATTTGCGCGCGTGTGGTCAAAGACGAATCCATCGACTACCAGCGTCTGATCCGGTCCCAGCGACTCGGTGACGATAGTCAGCGTTCCCGACTTCGGACGTGTTGCAAACTGCTCATTCTTCGGGCGCAGGCAACTCGGCGTATTCTGCAAATCGCGTGCGGAGAAGTTGTCATTGTAGGACCCCAGCAATGTGACTGCCTTCTTCACTTCAACCCAACCGCAATTCATGCGGCCGAAGTATTCACCGCCTGCGACGTGAATCACGTCACCATTAGCGGCTTTGTCCAATGCCTTCCAGATATTCTTGAATGGTGCAGCTTGGCTGCCGTCATTCTTGTTGTTCCCGACATTGGCCGAGACATACCAGTCTGCCGCTGTCAATGAGAGTGAAAGAGCAAGCACAGCGCTGGCTATGAGTCGAAATTTTGAAAAATGCTTCATGTTGTCTCCAAGTTATGGGTTGTCAAAAACAAACGTCAAAAACACTAAAATCACTCTTTCCCGAGCACGTTCGGTGAGGACATTCCCGGGAAATGGCAAAGATTTACATCACGGATTCAAGGATTAAAAAGGCGCGACATAGCCGCCGTTCGGGCTTATATTGAGACGCGTTGAGGGAGCTTCCTCATAACCACTCTGCATGCCATCACCGCCACCGGCATTTCGCCGGACAGTCATGCCCTTCGTCAGTGCGGTCGTGCAATTGAGAATGCGGCAGTAGGAGATTTTCGGCATCACGCGCACGACTTGGATGCGCCCGACCAGCGTATCCGTATGCCCGAGTGACTCGCCAGTCCGGCTGTCAAAGAGTTCCTCGCCAGTCGCATAGACTTCGAAGATTTCACCGACACCGACGGTTTTACCGCCTTGTCCGACAATTACTTCTTTACCAGCGATGCCGACAATTTCCATCGGCATAATGC
>CAVGNO010000130.1:4406-5641 GCA_963630475.1 Blautia faecis
GCATAATGCTTTCCAGGATTTCATCGGAGATTTTGGTTGCAGCGCGCACCAGCGTTGCGGAGATGTATTCGTCAATTGTCCGGCCGCTGATTTCATCAGTCTGCATATCGATTGTGTTGGAGACATGGACTTGTCCGGTTGATGCGACAAGCAACCGATAATGCACTTCCATGAAGGTTGCTTGCGGGTAAGTCGTAACGCCGGTATACGGATTTCTCTGGGGCTTAGCCGGTTCCATGATCTCCGCGGTACCGACGAGAAGATAATCAGTCACCAAGAGTTTACCGAGCTTGACCAAGTCATCCGGCTGCGCGCTGTCAAAATTCAGCCGCCGCAATTCCGTCTGAACGTCGCTATTGTAAGCGCGGTCCAGCATTGTGAATTTACGGCTCTGGCTTAATGAGTCATTGAGTGCTTCGGCCAGTTTTTCGACCAAATAGTGCGTTCCGACCTTCGTGCCGGCAATCATTGTGTATGAGCCGCTGTTGCGCACTTGGAATGTACATACTGCCAAACGCGGGCGCACATTTGGGTCATCAGTAATCTGCCATCTGCGCTTTACGGGGACTTGCGGCTTCGCTTCCGCTTCTGCGTGCGCAACCGGCGTTGCCGCTTCAACAGGCACGGAGACGGTTGTTTCCGCCGGCTCGACTTTTACTGTAAATGTCGCAACAGTCCCAGTTGCCGGTGTGGCGGACTCTCCATGCGCTTGAACAAACGCACAGGAGCACAACAATGCCGTCAATGCGATAAAAGTCTTATAGTTCTTCATTGTTCTCCCCTAAAACTGCAACCACATCCTACCATCGTGCATTGCGGGCATCCACGCGTTTGCCGATGAATACCGTCTTTTGCCAGAACTCGACACCAGTCGAGATTTCAATCAAATTGAGCGTGAGGTAGTACTCTTTTTGAATTACGCCGTTATCCATACGCAGATTACGTTCGGCAATCGTGCCGGTGAGAGCGAAATGCGGAGTAATCTTCACGCTACTATATTGCGCGACTTCCGGATTGAAGACTAGGATTTTCCCCGCGTTGGTGAGTTGCTCCTTGAGTTCTTGACGCAGAACCGAGGAGAGCGCATCTGCATCGCGCCCCAAGCTCGCAGTGTCATTTTTGATTTCAAGAATATTCACAACTGCACGGCTACCATCCTGCATCTCCAGCCGCCCGCGCTGAAGCAGATCCGTCACCGCAATATTGAGACAGCTATTGATGTCACGATAATCAAA
>CAVGNO010000131.1:0-5615 GCA_963630475.1 Blautia faecis
GTATTGCGCGGGAGACATTGCGTAGATGCGCTGGAAACGACGGCGAAAATATGCTTCGTCGTTATAGCCGCAATGCCAGCGATTTCCTTCAATGACGCTGTGGAGTTACGGAGTAATTCAGCTGCGTATGAACAGCGGACTTTGTTTATCTCATCGGTGATAGTGAGTCCGAATGCATCGTGATAGAGCCGTCCGAGATAGTCGGGATTGCATCGCAATTGTGTCGCGATGGATGCAGTGGAGAGCTCGTCTGCATAGTTGAGGATGATGATGCGGCGTGCTTCCTCGGCAAAATATTTCGCCGAGGAGTGCGCGTCGGCTGCAAGTGGTGATTGCACGGCCTCATTCAGCAGCAGTTGCAACAGCAGGTTGCATGCTTGCTGGTTATTGGCTTCGCGTTGCGCATTGAGCAATAACGAGTAGTACTCGCTCATCCAGTTAGTGCGCGCGACGGTGCCGTATTGCGGCAATGCCGCGAGAAATGACGGATCGCAGAGGAAATGTCCCCAGAAGAAGGAGAGATTCGCGGGGTAATCGCGCGTGCCGCCATGAGTGCGTCCGGGATAGAGGATGATATATTGTCCTTTGCTGACTTCAAAAGAACGGCCATCCTCTTGTATCGAGAGCACACCGGAGCGCACGAAGATCAGCTCATAGTTATCGATGACGCGTGTGATATGGCGACCGCGTCCGCGTGAAATGAACAATCCGCCATTGCAGAATTGAACTGGGGATTGTGCGTCCATTTATGGATGCAGAGTGGGGAATTCGCTACGGAGGAATTGTGCGAGTGCGTCATGCCAGTCCGGCATTGGCGAAAGGCCAGCAAGACGCAGCATCATCTTCTCCAGTCGTGAATTCTTCGGACGTGGCGCCGGGCGTGGGAATTCATCGGTTGTGCATGGCACGACTTTCTGTGCAATGCCGGTGAGCCGGAAGATCTCTTTGGTGAAATCATACCAAGTGGCTTCACCTTCGCAAGTAAGATGATATGTCCCCACAAGCGCGGGATGCGCAATGAAGTCAAGCAGTCTGTGCGCGACTGCATCAGTAGAAGTCGGATTGCCATATTGGTCAGCGACGACTTTCAGTTCAGGATGCGTCCCTTCCTGCGCGAGTTTCATCATCGTGTGAACAAAGCTGGGGCCGCCGGCGCCATAAAGCCACGCAATGCGGCAGATCACGTGGTCGGGGCAGTGGCGGCGGATTGCTTCCTCGCCGGCAAATTTACTGCGACCGTAGATTGTCGCGCCACCCGTCGCAATGTCGAATTCGTTATACGGGCGCGGCGCATTGCCGTCGAAGACGTAATCCGTCGAAATTGCGATCAATCGGCAGTGGTTGCGATGGCATGCCGATGCGACATTGGCGGTGCCGAATGCGTTGATGCGATATGCGTTCTCGCTAGCGCTCTCGCATTTATCGACCGCAGTCATCGCTGCGCAATGGATGACGACTTGCGGTGCGCATTCAGCGATGAATTGGTTAAATGCATCGGCTTGAGTAATATCGACTTGGGGCAGATCTGCGCTGATGACGTCGTGCTGCGCTTGACTCAACACGCGCTGGAGTGTGCGGCCGAGCATGCCATTGCCGCCAGTGATGACAATTTTCATTTGTGAGACTCCTCCGCTTCATCTTCCGCCCATGGCGTAATTTCTGCAAATGCAGTGCGATTGCGGTCTTTCTCCGAGAGGATGCGCTGTTCGGGTGCAATACGCCAGTCGATTGCCAATGCGGGATCATCAAATGCAATGCCGCGCTCGGATGCGACGCAATAGCGATTATCGCACTTGTATGCAAAGATTGCTTCGGCGCTCAAGACGGCAAAGCCGTGGGCAAATCCGCGCGGAATGAAGAGCTGGCGTTTGTTTTCTCCTGACAGCTCGACTGCGACATGTTTGCCGTATGTCGGTGAATCCTTGCGGATATCGACTGCGACATCCAGAACAGTTCCGCAGACTGCGCGCACGAGTTTTGCTTGCGTAAATGGCGCGGCTTGGTAATGCAGTCCGCGCACGACGCCATAGCATGATTTGGATTCGTTGTCCTGGCACCAATTGCATTCCGGCAAGCCGGCATCGCGGCAGCTTGCGGCATTCCAGCTTTCAAAAAAATAACCGCGTGCATCGCCGAATACTGCCGGTTCGATGATGAACACGCCTTCCAGTGCAGTCTTGATAATCTTCATTACTCCTCCAACATCCTCATCAGATATTGTCCATATTCTGTCTTGAGCATCTCCTTGCAGCTCTCTTTCACTTCTTGTTTGCTCATCCAACCATGATTATATGCAATCTCTTGCAGACACGCGACTTGCAATCCCTGGCGCGTCTCGATTGTGCGGATGAAGTTTCCGGCGTCAAGCATCGCTTCCGGCGTACCGGTGTCCAGCCATGCAAAACCACGGCCGAGGCGCTCGACCATGAGAGTGCCATTGTGCAAATATGTGTTATTGACAGCGGTGATTTCCAATTCGCCGCGTGCGGACGGCTTGATGGTCTTCGCAATGCGCACGACATCATTATCGTAGAAGTATAATCCCGTGATTGCATAATGCGATTTGGGATGCGTGGGCTTTTCCTCGATCGATACTGGCCGGAAATTATCGTCAAATTCGACTACGCCGAAACGCTCGGGATCATTGACGTAGTATCCGAAGATGGTCGCGCCCGAGTGCCGCTGTGCTGCGCGCTGTACGATATTGCCGAGATTTGCGCCGTAGAAAATGTTATCACCAAGTACTAGCGCAACTGAATCATCGCCGATGAATTCTTCGCCGATGAGGAATGCTTGTGCGATGCCTTCGGGCTTTTGCTGCACTGCATACGTGATATCGATGCCGTAGTTGCTGCCGTCTTGCAGCAGCCGTTTGAATGCAGATTGCTCCTCGGGTGTCGTAATGATGAGGATGTCGCGGATTCCGGCGAGCATGAGTACGCTCAACGGATAGAAAATCATCGGCTTGTCATAAACCGCAAGCAGCTGTTTGGAGCAACCGTATGTAATTGGATGCAGTCGTGTTCCTGCACCGCCCGCAAGTACAATGCCTTTCATAGTCGATTATTTCCCTGTTCCGAGCCGTTCCATCTTATATGCGCCGGATAAGACATGCGCACACCAGTCGTCCTTATGCGCAAGATACCACAAGACAGTTTTGCGCAGGCCGCTTTCGAAGCTCTCGCGTGGCTTCCAGCCCAGCTCGCGCGCAATCTTCGATGCATCAATTGCATAGCGTTTGTCATGGCCAGGGCGGTCGGCGACATGGACGATCTGTTCGGCATAATGCTTGCCGTCTGCACGCGGCTGGAGCTCATCCAGGAGCGCACAGAGTTTCTGCACGACTTCGAGGTTGCTTTTTTCATTGTGACCGCCGATATTGTAGCTTTGGCCCGGACGGCCGCTTGTTGCAACTAGATACAGCGCACGTGCGTGATCCTCGACATAGAGCCAGTCGCGAATTTGCGCGCCACTGCCGTAAACCGGTAGTTCTTTTCCTTCAAGCGCATGCAAAATCACTAGCGGAATCAGCTTTTCCGGGAAATGATATGGACCGTAGTTGTTAGAGCAGTTAGTGATAATGGTCGGCAAGCCATACGTGCGCTTCCAAGCACGCACGAGATGATCGCTTGACGCTTTTGATGCGCTGTAAGGCGAACTGGGCGCGTAAGGCGTCTCTTCATGGAAGAAATCATCCAGTGTCGCTAAATCGCCAAATACTTCGTCGGTTGAGATATGATGAAAGCGGAATGCGTCACGCGCATCTTCCTCAAGTGCGCTCCAATATTTGCGCGCGGCTTCAAGCAGTGTATACGTACCGACGATATTGGTCTGGATAAATTCGCCTGGCCCATCAATAGAGCGATCGACATGCGATTCCGCGGCCAAATGCATCACATGCGTCGGCTTGAATTGCGCAAAGACGCGGTCCATCGCAGTGCGGTCGCAGATATCGCATTGCTCAAAATGGAAGCGCGGCGAAGATGCGACAGTGCTTAAGTTCTCGAGATTGCCGGCGTATGTGAGTTTATCGACGACAAGCACTTCGTCATCAGTATTCTCGATGATATACCGCACGACTGCCGAGCCGATGAAGCCCGCACCACCTGTGATAATAAATTTGTTCATTCAGTGATTTCTTATTGTTCTCATCCTAACGCATTTCTGCATAATATACCATACATTACGGCAGTTCGGATTTTTCACGTGACCACTGCTTCCTACGCGCCAACAGTCGTTTCGACTGCTGCGTAGCTGCCGTTGCTCAAGCCTGCGGGTTTGACGACGCGCAGTGTAACGCTTTTGACAATATCAGACGCATTGAGGCATAAGTGCGCCAGATTGGTCGCCAATGTCTCGATTAACTGGCATTGCGACTCTTCGCAAGCGCGAATGATAGCTTTGGAAAGATGAGCATAATTAACCGTCAATGCGAGGTCATCAGCGGCGGCTGCGGCAGAGAAATCGCAGATAAGCGCGGCGTCAATGAGCAGTGCTTGGGGAAGCGCGCGTTCTTCTGCTTTGCAGCCAATATGCGCAGTGCAACGCAGGCCTTTAATAATAATTTTATCCATGAGTCGTTGGGGGAGTGGGGATTTGCGCAATCACTGCGTCCGTGCAGTCAAAGCGGACGACATGCGAGTAATAGGGAAACGCCGGATGCAGTGCTTGAGGTGTATTGCCAGGAATGAAGCGCCAGCGCGTATAAATCCAGAGGTATTGTTCCGGCGCACGGCGAATCAAGCGTTCGAATGCCGCGAGGATTGCGGCAGTCAATGCATCGTCGCTCTCGTATTCCCCCGGCGCTTTCGGCAATTCCTCCGGAATGACCAGATAATTGCCATCTTCGGTTTTGATGCAGCCGACAGTGTATAATGGGACATGACGGCGCCGCGCAATTGATGCGGGGAGGCGCGAAGTCGCGGCCGGCAAACCAAAGAACGGCACAAAAATTCCGCCGTGTTTCGGCGCAATATTCTGGTCAATCAGGATACCGATATCGCGTTGCTGATTGAGTGCATGGAGCACACCGCGCGCAGCGCCGTCGGCATAAATTAATTCAGTATCGTCATCGGCAGTGCGAAAACGCGCTGCAATTTCATTGAGGCATGGAGTTGAAAATTCAGCAGTCACTACTGCGCCGGGGCGTCCCGAGATGGCGGATACTCGCGACTGCAGCTCCCAGTTGCCCAGATGCGGCGTACAGAAGATTGCAGCGCACTGCGTGCCATCCGCATTGACTGGCCGCTTCGCAAGCATCGTCTTCGTCTCATCAGAGACAATCATGCGTTTGAGGATGTCCTCGGGATGACAATAGAAATGCAGCCAGTCGAGCCCTAATTCAAAAAGGAAACACTGGTTGCGCTTAAGCAATATGCGGCGCTCTTCATTGCTCAAGTCGGGAAATGCGACCGCGAGATTGGCAGCGGCAATGCGCCGACGGCCAGCCATAAATGGCCAAGTAATGCAATAGAGGCAATGCGCACAGCGCCGCGTCGCTTTGACCGTGAGATTGCCGAAAAGCCATCGCAATGGCGGCAAGAGGAGAAATAGCATGATACGCAGCAATTTGTCACGTACACCAGGTTTGGGAGAATGTCTTGACACAATAATAC
>CAVGNO010000132.1:0-4745 GCA_963630475.1 Blautia faecis
GTCGATTTGACGCTGACAGTATTCACTCCGACAGCTGTGATTGAAGCGACGGGTGAGCAGAAGCGTTTCGATCAAGTGCAGTGGCATTTGACGCCATCCGATTATTTGAATGGCGCAGTGCCGAAAATCTTTTTGCGCTGGTGAAAAATCCTGGGGGGGGAGACTATCAAGTAGCCTACGTACAAGAGAAGGAAGATTATATTAGAGCTCCGCCTGCTCCAATAGCTTCTGCGTTGAATTTAGTATTAGATATATCATGGCTTCCAAACAGATGATTCCTGACAAAAAACAGCTTGTCACTTATTTGCGTGATGTGCTGATTACCGCCGCGTCACCGGTAGCATTTGGCGAACTCAAATCGATGTTGCTGCTGGTGAGTGCTCCTGAATTCGAGGAGTTTTCGCGGTTGTCGGATCGCGATTTGCAAGCGTTGCTGAAGCCGCTGACTGCGGATGGCACTGTGCTGGTGGATGCCGATGGTAAATTCCATGCGGTCGCGTCTGGCTGGGATGCAGTGCAATCGCTAGTCGGCAATCCAGTCTACGCATCAGTGCCAATGGCGGTGACGCGCGCAATCCCCGTCATTGGAGTCTATGGTAATATCTCGAATGAAAATCTGCAGCGTGATATCAAGAATGCGTTCTGGTGGGCAGACAATGCGTTATTGCGGCAGAGCTTGACAATTCTCGGCAATCACTATCGCGAGGACACCGAAAGCGCGCAATTCTTCAACTTCCTGTTCAAGATGCCGCAGGAGTGGCTTCTCGCGCAATCGGACCGTTTCATCACTCTCTGCGCACAGCGGATGCTGCCAATTTATGCACGCGAGTTGCAGAATGGCCATGCGTTGCTGGATCGCGCATTCAAATTGGCCGAGAGTGCGGACAGCAAGACAATCTGCGCGATGCTCGATTATGCAATCATGATCAGTGACTGGCAGAAAGTGCAGCCGCTATTGAATCGGTTAGCGACAGGCAGTGCTGCGCGCTTGACCCGCGTTGCGTGGTGCCGGTTCATCCAAGGACAGGACGAATCAGCGTCGAGCCTCTATCTGGATGCACTGACTAGCCTGCGCCGCGACGAACGCGATCACAATACGTACTTCCGCACAATTGGCGGACTCTTCATGCCGATGAGCGAATTGCGGCTGAGCGATGAAAATTCGCTCGCGATGGCACTCTCGCATACTGAATGCGCAAAACAGCTGACTAGCGATTTTACCCAGGTCTATATTGCATTGGATGCAGTTGCTAGAAGCCGTAACAATATCGGACTGCCCCCGGAAAAAGCGGTCTGGACTTCGGTCTCGCCACTCTCCGACCTCTTCTGTTGTGTCGCGCAATTCTGGCTGTGCGGAAAATTGACGCCTGCGCAGCTGCTGTTGATCGACCGTGCTGCGACACTTGCGCGCGAAAATGGCTATACGTGGCTGGCCGAGGAATGCGACGAAATGCGTTCGCGGCTTAACGATAGCTCGCCGGCCGGCTCGCACCGCTGGCATGACATCCGTAATTCGCGCATGCCATTTATGCTGGATTGCGTGATGACGCAAAATAGCTGGTTGGAACGCATGACGCGCATGGAACAGACACTTGCGCAGATGCCTGCGACTGACCGCCGCCGCCTCTCCTGGAATGTGACAGTTGAAAATGGCGATAACGCGCTGATCACGGTCAAGCCGGTCGAACAGCATTTCAGCCGCAACCATTGGAGCAAAGGCCGTAAATTCACTTCATACCGCAGCCAAGTCTGGGAAAACATCGGCGATGACAGCCAGGAAGCGCAGCCGGGCTTTGAATTCAGCGCACAGGATAAATTTGCGTGCTACATGCTGAAACGCGGCGAAGAATATATCGCTGCGCATCCGGAAAAACGCCGGCAGGTCTGGGCGCAGATTCTACAGAGTCTCGTGGAACATCCGCGCATCTATCTGGATGGCGCGGAGAATCACTCGCTGAAATGCCACAGCGTCGCGCCGCGCGTGATTGTCAGCCGCGTCGGGCAGAATTACCGCTATATGCTCTATCCGCAGACAAAAAATGACGATAATTGCGTTGTTGTGATGGAAAATGCAGATCGGTTGTGCGTATATGAATTTGATGCGTCCGCGCGGCAATTGCGCGATCTCTTTGGCGATGACTTCCAAGTGCCGGTGGAATACGAGCGTGAAAATACCGAGATACTCAACCGGTTGGTAAAGCGGTGTCAGATCATTGCGGAGACGCCGCTACCACTGACCGAGCCTGCGTATGCGCCATCGGATGCGACTCCGTGCATTCGGCTGGTTCCTTCGACGCGCGGTCTGCGTGTTGAGCTGCTCGTGTGTCCATTCCCCGCAGTCGGCGTCTACTATCGTCCTGGCGAAGGGCCGGTAGAAGTGCTCTATCAGATCAACGGCGAAATGCGGCGTCTGGGCCGCAATCCGCAACTGGAGCTGGATCGCGCAAACGAGATAGTTGAGAAATGCCCATTGCTGGGTGCGATTGCGCCGATCGAGGAGTGGACGTGGGTGCTAAATGCCAATTCCGCTTATGAGCTGTCGCTGCAATTGCGCGATGTGACTGCGCTGTGCCGGATTCAATGGCCGGAAGACCAGAAGTATGTCTGCCGCCGTACGCTCACGCTGGGCAATGTGTCTTTGCGCACAAATAGCTACCAGGATTGGTTTGGCGTCAGCGGCGAAGTGAAACTCGAGGACTCCGATGCGACCATCTCGCTGCAGGAGCTCATTCAAAATGCGATTGTCGAGCACAAGCGCTTCATTGCGCTCGATGATGGTCAAGTCGTTGCGCTCTCCGATACGCTCCGCAAAAATCTTGAGGACTTGCATCGTTTAGGCGAGTTGGTCGGCGGTGAAAAAGGCCATCTGCGCATTTCGCCA
The DNA here is from genome assembly GCA_963630475.1 of Blautia faecis. GTDB lineage: Bacteria > Verrucomicrobiota > Lentisphaeria > Oligosphaerales > Oligosphaeraceae > CAKUJM01. Next base: position 2,882 of record CAVGNO010000132.1, read on the forward strand.
TTCCTGATGACGTTTGCCGGGAATACGTTGAGCAATTTCGGCGGCAATGAAATCAATGAGTCATGCGAAGAGTGGCTGAAGAAATACGATGCCGCAATGAAAGCGCCGCATGCTGTCCCGGCAACGCTCAATGCGTCATTGCGCTCATATCAGGAAGAGGGATTCCTCTGGATGGCACGGCTGGATCAGATTCATGCCGGCGCGTGTCTAGCCGATGACATGGGTCTGGGCAAAACTGTCCAAGCCATCTCGATGCTGCTTTCATGTGTACACGAAGGGCCGTGCTTGATTGTCGCTCCGACATCGGTATGTCCGAACTGGCAAGCCGAGCTTGCGCGTTTTGCGCCGACGCTGGAATGCGAAATCTTCGGTCCTGGCGATCGTGCGCAGGCATTCAAACGCATGGCGCCTGGCCGCGTGATGATTACGAGCTACGGGCTGTTGCAAAGTGAACAGAATGCGTTCCGCAATATGCATTGGCGTGTCGCAGTCCTGGATGAAGCGCAAGCAATTAAAAACAGCCATGCCAAGCGTTCGCGTGCCGCATTGAGCATCGATGCGGATTTCCGCCTCGTCACAACCGGTACGCCAGTTGAGAATAACCTCAATGAACTGTGGTCAATCTTTAACTTCATCATACCGGGCTTGCTGGGAAGCCGGGACAGCTTCCAGCATAAGTACGCAGCGCCGATTGAAACTGCGCCTGACGAAAATACTCGCCGCAATATCACGGGGCAGCTCCGCACGCTGATCAGCCCGTTCCTATTGCGCCGTCGCAAAGAGCAAGTGCTGACGGAATTGCCGCCGAAGGAAGATATCGATTACTACATCGACCTCTCCGAAGAAGAGCGCAATTTCTACGACAATCTGCGCAGGAGCATCGCTGCTGATCTGGAACGCGATGGCGAAAATGACAGCAAGCGCAATGAGCGCGTCCTCTGCGGCATCACGATGTTGCGTGAAGCAGTCGATCATCCCAGCATGGTCGAAGGCGCGGGCGGCGAAGGCTTGCCGAGCTCAAAGCTTGATGCATTCCTCGAATTGCTGCGCGGCGTGCTCTCCAATGATCATAAAGTGCTGGTCTTTAGCCAATTTACTAAATTCCTCGATATCGTATGCCGTGCATTGGATGACAATGGCATCAAGTACGAGTATCTGGATGGCAGTCTCAATCAGAATGAGCGCCGCCGCGCAGTCGAGGAATTCCAAAATGGTGAAGTGCCGGTATTTGTCAGCAGCTTGAAAGCGGGGTGCCTCGGTCTCAATCTGACGCAAGCCGACTACGTAATTCACTTGGATTCCTGGTGGAATCCTGCCGTTGAAAATCAAGCATCTGACCGCGCATACCGCCTTGGTCAGAAGAAACCGGTCACTATCTACCATCTGCGTGTGCGCGACACGATTGATGAGAAGATTCGGCAGCTGCATGGTCATAAGCAGAACTTGGCCGACCAGATGCTGGAAAACAGCGACGACCTCTCAACGAAAGCCTCCATGGAGGAGATTCGCCGCATCCTCTGCGAAGGATAATAACATACGGTCCACAAAACAATGCCTCCTGAGTTATTGCAAAATATTATTGGATTTGCGATGGCCAGCGAAGAAGCTGCATCGATATTTCATCTCCAGACTTGGCTGACTACGATTGCCGTCGGAATCACGGTGTGCCTTGTAATCTGGCAGACTATCAGTGAGCAGCTGAATCGCCGGAAGAAACGCAGTGACGAGCGTGAGCGCGCACTCAACGAAGCAGAGCAGATTATTAAGGAAGCCAAGGCGCGTGCGGAGGAAATCCGATCGTCCGCAAAGCAGGAGCTTATCGTAATCCTCAAACAAGCGCGTCTGCAAGCGCATGAAGCAACTG
>CAVGNO010000132.1:4755-5584 GCA_963630475.1 Blautia faecis
ATATCACACAGAAGGAGACGCAATACCAGAACAATCTGTCGGAGCTCACAGCGCGTGAACAGGAGTTGAAGACGCGGTTTGAAGCATTGGAAATGCGCGAAAATGCAGTCGCTCACGGCGAAGAAGAGCAAAATGAAGCATTGCAGAAGATTGCGGGGATGAGCCAGGACGAAGCAAAGAAGTGCATCATGGAACGTCTGGAAAATTCAATGATGCTGGAGCGCGCAAAGCTCATCCGCCGTTGCCAGGAAGAAGGGCGTCAGCATTTGACCGAAGTCGGTCAGAAGATTATGCTCGATGCAATGCAGCGCTATGCGGGTGATTGCACATACGAACGCACGACATCGACTGTGCCGCTGCCGAATGAGGAGATGAAAGGGCGCATCATCGGACGCGAAGGGCGGAATATCCGTACGCTTGAAGCGGCGACTGGTGCCAATATCCTGATAGATGATACGCCGCAAGCCGTCGTGATTTCCTGCTTTGAGCCAGTGCGCCGCGAAATTGCGCGCATCGCTATCGAACGGCTGGTCGCCGATGGGCGCATCCATCCATCGCATATCGAAGAAGTCGTTGCAAAAACGAAAAAGGAAATTGAAGAGGAAATTGATAAAGCTGGCCGGGATGCAGTTGAACGCCTTGGTGTGCTCAATTTGCGGCAGAATATCGTGTCGCTGCTGGGACGTCTCAAATTCCGCTATAGCTTCTCGCAGAATGTCCTAGCGCATTCCATCGAAGTCGCGTCGATGATGGGCGCAATTGCCGCAGACATCAAGTTGGATGAAGAACAAGCTCGCCGCGTCGGATTGCTCCATGATATCGGCAAAGC
>CAVGNO010000133.1:0-5569 GCA_963630475.1 Blautia faecis
CTCCCGGTACGCTCCTTCGAAATTCCTCGTTCTGACGCAAAATTCTCTAACTCCCCGGAATCAGGTTACATCCATTCTAAACATCCATTCTAAACACACAACGCCTCCTACGGTTCATTGCCGCCGGAGGCGTTGTGCGTTATTACGCGATGCGATAAAAATTATCATGCGGTCTTGACAAAATATTATGATAGGGATAAATTATTGCAAACTGTTCAAATGTGAAATAACGTCTTTTCAAATATGAATAATTTCATCCCTGCAGTGGATAAAACGGTGCAGTTGCTGGAAGCGCTGTCGTCGGCACCGGCATCCCAAGCGGCATTGAGTGCACAGCTTGGCATATCGACGACGACGACCTACCGGATTTTAGTGACGCTATGTGCGCACAACTGGGTTGTCAAAAACAGCGACGGGCTTTATCAGCTCTCGCAGGGGCTATTGCCATTATTTCATTCATTGAGTGCGGATGCCGAGATATTGGAGCGCGCGCGGCTGCGTGTTTCCGCAATTGCGTCCGAGTATAAGATTGCGTGCAAGCTCTCCTTGCGGCGCGGTCTTGATCAATTGACTGATTTTCGTGCGGAGCCGCTCGGACCGGTGGCATTGACTGGTCAAGCTGGCTCGACATTTCCGCTGATTGAGGGATCGGTCGGCGCAGCGCTGCTTTCGCAGGACAGCGAGAAGGACGTGATGCAATACGTCAGCGCGTGTCCAGTCGCGATACCTGAGAAGGAAGACCCCGAGTTGTTGCTTGCCGGCATCCGTGAAGTGCGCGAACGCGGCAGTGTCTTGAATTGCCGTGACAACCGCTGGCGCATTGCTGCGCTTTCGGCGCCGATTCACAATCGCGCAGGCAAAGTGATTGCCGCGCTCACGCTCATCAGCACTGTCGATGAGCTCACTGATGAGAGCCGTGCGCAATGGGATGAAGTGCTACGCGACGCAGTCGAATTCTGCGAAGCAAAAAAGGATTTACACAGCCAGAAAATGCTCTACTAGGAGACGAAAATGCAAATTGATCCAACGACATTAAAGATCACCGACATGCGGTTTGCCGATATTGACGGTGCGCCGAAGCGTTGTACGCTTCTCAAACTCTATACGAACCAGGGAATTGTCGGCTACGGCGAAGTCCGCGATGCATCCAGCCGCACATACGCGGCAATGCTCAAAAGCCGAATTCTCGGCGAAAATCCGTGCAATGTCGAGAAGATTTTCCGCCGCATCAAGCAGTTCGGCGGCGATTCGCGCCAGGCGGGCGGTGTCTGCGCAATCGAAGTCGCATGCTGGGATATCGCCGGTAAAGCGTGGGGCGTGCCAGTGTGGCAATTGCTCGGCGGACGCTATCGTGACCGCATCCGCTGCTACTGCGATACGGACTCCGAAGGCGGAGGACGCGACATGGGTGTTGCGCTCAAGGAACGCATGGCACGCGGTTTCACATTCCTCAAAATGGATCTCGGTATCGAATTGCTGATGAATGTCCCCGGTGCGCTGTGTGCGCCGCTGGGCTTTCTCGATACGATGAAGGAGTACAAGCAGGTTTTCCAGACGCCGCACGGCTCCATCAATCCGTCGGCAATGCGCGGCGCGGCATACGACCTCTTTGATACCGCGCATTCTTTTACCGGAATTCATATCACTGAAAAGGGTCTGGATTATCTCGAGAACTACATGCGCGAATGCCGCGAAACTGTCGGCTACGAAGTGCCATTGGCAATTGACCATCTCGGACACATCCCACTGGAAGACTGCATCAAACTGGCAAAGCGCTTGGAAAAATACAACCTCTCGTGGATGGAAGACGCAGTGCCGTGGCAGATGACCAACCAGTGGGTGCGCCTCCATGAAGCGACAACCGTTCCGCTGGGCACTGGCGAGGACATCTACCTCAAGGAGAATTTCAAGCCGCTGTTTGAATCCGGCGCACTCGCAGTCGTCCATCCCGACATCCTAACTGCCGGCGGCATCCTTGAGACAAAGAAAATCGGCGATATGGCCGAAGACTACGGCGTTCAGATGAATCTGCACATGGCGGAAAGCCCCATCGCATGCCTCGCCGCCGTCCATGTCGCGGCCGCAACACGCAATTTCATGGCGCTCGAATTGCACTCCGTCGATGTGCCGTGGTGGGGCGATCTAGTCAAACCCGCATTGAGCTATGATGGCGGTTATATCACGGTTCCGACTGCACCGGGCCTCGGTATCGAAGCGCTCAATGAAGAGCTCATCAAGGAAAAACTCCATCCGAGCTTCCCGGAAGCGTGGGCTCCGACTACTGAATGGGATAACGAATGGGCGAATGACCGCCGCTGGAGCTGATTACAATACACAAAAAGGAGATTACTACTATGCCATCATTGAAGGACATGCGTGAAAAAGCGCAGGAAGCCGGGCTGATGAAGCTCGACCGCCTCATCAAGACACGTCAGCACATTCCCGACAATGCATTGCCGATCCCAGTGCGCGAACTGTGCGAACGCTACGAAAAACTCTATACCGGATGCATCAACGACGTGATGCGCGAACTGTGCTTGCTCAACCAGAACCTCCCTTCCGAAATCATGCCGTTGCGCGATGAAATGGTGGTCTGCGGCGAAGCATTCACGGTCAAGAGTGCGCCGAATTGCATGATCGAAGGCGAAATGACCTTCCGTGCGCAAATGCTCGATGATATGAAGCCGGAAGGCCTCGTGGTCTGGGATACATCCAATGATACCGAAGCGTCACTCTGGGGCGGCGTCATGACCGCGACCGCTATCACCAAAGGCATCCGCGGCGCAGTCATCTCCGGCGGCATTCGTGACACCAAGCAGATTCTTGAACAGCATTTCCCGATCTTCTACAAGTACCGCACAAGCAATGGATCGCTGGGCCGTTGCATGATTACGCACTACCAAGTGCCGGTGAAAATCGGCAAAGTGACAGTCCGCCCCGGTGACATCATCTTCGGCGATATCGATGGCGTTCTCTGCATCCCACGCGAAATCGCTTATGATGTGCTCCTGCGCGCTGAAGCAATCCAGCGCAATGAAGTCGATATTTTCGACTGGGTGCATAGCGGCGATACTATCCAGGAAATTATCGCAAAAGGCGGATACTTCTAATCAGAGGTGAGCTTCACGATGAAAAGTGTGAATCCTTTTGATTTAACCGGCAAAACTGCGCTAGTGACGGGATCCAGCCGCGGCATCGGGCGCGCAATCGCACTGTGGCTCGGCCGCGCCGGCGCACACGTCATTCTGCATGGCGTACAACTGGGCGATGCTCTCAAACAGACAATTGCCGACGCTGAAGCGGAAGGCATCTCCTGCGAATACGTCACCGGCGATATGGGTGATCCCGAAGTGCCGGCAAAACTTGCGGCTGCATGCGCGGATAAAGTCGATATCCTCGTGCTCAATGCATCCGCACAACAGTACATGCATATCCATGACTTCGCGGATGACGCATTCCAGCGCATGGTGAATACCAACGTGCGCAGCGCATTCCTGATGCTGAAAGCGTTCGTGCCGGCGATGAAATCGCGTAAATGGGGACGCATCATCAATGTCGGTAGCGTAAATCAAGGACGCCCCGCATCACGCTTGAGCGTCTACGCGTGCACGAAAGCTGCATTGCAAAACCTCATGGATACCGCCGCCAAAGAGTACGCGCCCGACGGCATTACAGTCAATACGATTGTGCCCGGTATCATCGCGACCGACCGTAACCGCGAAACTCTCGCGGATCCCGTCAAAGCCAAAGCGCTGCATGAATGCGTGCCGGCATTCCGCTTCGGGACGCCCGATGATTGCGCAGGCGCAGTCGTTATGCTCGCTGCCGACTGCAGTAGCTATATCACCGGCGCTTCTATTCCGATCGCCGGCGGAATGCAGCTGTAGTAAAGATTATACTGCCAGGGACACAAAATGCTCCTGCATTTGTCCCTGGCGCGTGCATCTAGGGTTATGGGGACAGCATATATTAACGGCGTTCCCGATAAACAACCATCTGTATAAAATATGCTCCAAGATAACTATCTGCATTTTACCGTAAATGACCTCGTGCTCGACGCCGATGGCGTCGCGAAAGCGCTCATGCATGCGTGTCAGCGTGGAAATCATGCGCGTGTCCAATGCATCTTGCAATTGCGCGATGAAATCACAGTCGTATTGTCCGATGCACAGCAATGCCCGAAGGATATCCGCTTCGAATTGGCGCTCAATTGCGCGATGACGGAAATCGAGGGGAAATTAGCATCACGCTGGCAGGGCGGTTATGACCCAGTCGGGATGATCTGCGATGAAAACGAGACGGATTGCCGCGTATTCATCCTCTTCCAGAAAAATTGAACTTATTGCAACGGGATTGCCAGATGAAAATATGCCATGTCATAACCCGGATGATTGTCGGCGGCGCGCAGGAAAATACGCTCTATACAATTCGCGGTCATCTGGAAAAAGGACATGAAGTGACGCTTGTTACCGGCCCCAGTGATGGCCCCGAAGGAAGCTTGCTGGCTAGTTTTACGCCACCTGGCATGAAGCTAGTCGTAATGCCGGAGCTGCTGCGCGAATTGTCCGCGAAAAGAGACTGGCAGTGCTTGAAGCAGCTGACTCAATTCTTTCGCGAGAACTCATTCGATGTCGTGCATACGCATTCGTCCAAAGCCGGCATCCTCGGCCGCATCGCGGCACGCCGAGCAGGAGTGCCATTTGTTGTCCATACAGTCCATGGACAAGCATTTCACCGCTATCAGGGCTGGCTAAAAAATCATCTCTATATAGCAGCGGAGTGGATAGCGGCAAAATATTGTGACCGAATCTATGCTGTCGCCGCCGCGATGGTGGATCAATGCGTCGCAGCCGGAGTCGCACCGCGCTCAAAATACCGCGTCGTATACAGCGGCATGGATCTGCAAAGCTTCGTCGATGCCAAGCGTGACCCACAATTGCGTGCGCAACTCGGTATTCCTGACGATGCCCCGGTAGTCGGAATGGTCGCGCGCCTCTTCGAACTCAAAGGACATGACAAGATGGTCGAGGCCGCGCCGGCTATCGTCGCGCGCTTCCCCGAAGTGCGCTTCCTCCTCGTCGGCGATGGCATCCTGCACGAGAAACTCCTGGCTGAAATTGCTCAACGCGGACTCCAGAAGCATTTTGTCTTTGCCGGATTGATTCCGCCCGATCAAGTGCCGCGATATATCGCGCAAATGGATGTCCTAGCGCATTTATCTTTGCGCGAAGGATTGCCGCGCGCGTGCGTACAAGCGCTGGCTAGCGCAGTGCCGGTCGTCGCATATCCGCTCGATGGTACGCCCGAAGTCGTCATCCCCGGCAAAACCGGACTGCTCGGCGACCCGGAAAATGCAACGCAAGTCGCTAATAATATCAATGCACTCCTCGCCGATAAGTCAATGCGCACGACTATGGGCACCGCAGGACAAAAACTCGTCCTCGAACGCTTCGACTGGCATAAAATGGCCAATATCCTCGAAGAAGAATATCTCAACGGATTGCACTGCAGATAACCCCCGACATCGCGCATTGCGCGGAATGCATTATTGTCCACGAAAAGCACGAAA
>CAVGNO010000134.1:0-3125 GCA_963630475.1 Blautia faecis
GTTTCCGTACTTTGCCATACGTCGAATGAAAAAATCCTGCGGATTGATGGTATGAATCGCGGTTAATCAGCGTCGAATTGGCCGGTTGCCATTATTTTATGCTTGTGGCGACATCATCAAAAAAATCTTATCCGCTTTTTCTGCTCACTGGCAATGACGTGCAGGCGATTGATGCAGATGCGAAAGCGCTGTTTGCACAGCTTGCAGGCGATGACCCCGGTGAATTCAACACCGAAATCATCAATGAGGACGAACGTGGGCCGCGCCGGGAGCTGATAATGGCGGCAATCAACGCAGTCAAGACGCCCGCATTCATGGGGGGGAGCAAGACGGTGTGGCTGAAAAATTTCACCGGCTTCACTGCGGAGGGTAATGCGAAAAGCAAGAGCGACTCAATGGGACTGGGCGCACTTGCGGCAATGCTGGCGGAGGGATTGCCGCCGGATGTAAATTTTATTATCTCCGGGCCGGATTGCGATGTCAAAAAGAGTTTAGCGACGACGTGTGCGAAGATCGGCGAAGTCCGGGTATTCCGTAAGCCCGAGCGCGGCAAGAAAAACTGGCGCGAGGATATGGCAAAATGCTTGCAGACTGTCGCGAACCGCAAAGGCATCACATTGAGCATGCAGACACGTGATGCGCTCATTGATGCATTGGGTGGCGAGACGCAGCTGATTGAATGCGAGTTGGACAAGCTTGCGTGCTATGTCGGACCTGGGCATACGATTACGCCGGATGATGTCCATGAATTGTGTGCAAGTGCGACGGATGAGCCGGGCTGGGCAATCAACGACATCATTGGTCGGCGTGATCTCTCGGGGACGCTCGCGATAATTGAGCGGCTGCAAGCGCAGGAGCAGAATCCGGATGAAGTCGCGCGCGGGCTCATCAACGCATTGGCAGCGCGTTTTTTGCAATTGCTCCAGATTCGGCTTTTCATGGCGGAGCATCATTTGCGCAAAAGCATCGATTTGCAGGGATTTCTCTCCGGCTTAAGCAGTACTCCGGAGAAAAAGAAGGAGCTGATGATTACGGATGCCGCGATTGTCAAGCTCAATCCGTGGGTGGCAAAATTCTCTGCAGATGCATCCGTCAATTTCACGCCGCACGAGATGATAAATGCGATTTGCATCTTACGCGATGCGTTGCTCTCAATTGTTGCCGAAGCAGTCCAGCCGACATTTGCATTGACAAATGCGGTATTGAAGATACTCAATCCGTGAGGTTAGATGCCAAAAGACGCGAACAACTCATCTGATATTGACCGGACTATCCAGTTCGACGAGAATCATAAGTCGCACACTCGTCTGTCAATCACACGTACGGCAGTGCGGATATTCCGTGCAAAACGCGATGTCGAAACGCATATAGACGCGTTGCTGGGGAAGCATCCTGATGGCGAAATCATTTTTGACGGCAGTGAGCAGCCCTTCACTGTGTTGGAGAACGAATATGAAATAGGGCACAAGATTGCTGCGGGCGGTCAGGGCACGGTATATGCAGCGACTGACAAAGTGCTGTTACGGAAAGCAGCGGTCAAGTCTCTTCATAAGGAGCAATGCGACAGCGAAGAGCGGCGCGCAGTCTTCCTGACTGAAGCGCGTGTGACTGCGCAGCTGGATCATCCCGCGATTGTGCCGGTCTACTCGATCAACAGCAATGGCGAAGACGGCAAAGGCCTGCATTGGGCGATGAAGCTGATAAAGGGCGTCACATTCCATAATTATCTGGAGGAAGTGTGTTCGCACTATCGCATTGAGGGCGTCAATTCTTTTGATGAAGAAAAGGGTTTGCGCAATCGCCTCGAGATATTTCTCAAAGTCTGCGACGCACTGGAATACGCGCATAGCCGCAATGTGATGCATTGCGATCTCAAGCCATCGAATATCATGATCGGTCAGTATCATGAGACGTACATCATGGACTGGGGGATTGCGCGCGCGATCACGCCGCCACCGGAAAAATACACGCTTGCCGGCACGCCGCGCTATTTAGCTCCGGAGGTAATTGATGGCGCATGTGGCGATCAGCGCGCGGACATATTTGCACTTGGCGCAATTCTCTTCGAAGCGGTCTATCTCAAGTGCGCATTTGACGGTGATGATGAGGGCGCAGTGATGCTTGCAATCAGCGAAGGCCGCACACGTGCATTTACTCACCGCTTTGATGTCCATGTCTCGCGTGATCTGACTGCAATTGTGCGCAAGGCATTGGCGACGAATCCGGATGAGCGCTATCAGCAAGTCAAGGATTTGTCAGCGGATATCCGGCGTTACTTAATGGGATTGGAAGTCAGTGCGCAGCCGGATGGCGCAGCGATGAAGATTTATCGCTGGAGCCGCAATCACAGCGTCCTCATGCTCGTGCTCTTCCTCATCGCGCTATTGGTAGGTGTCGGCGCACTCGCGTATTCGCGTGCACAGCAGTATCTGCTCTCCGAGGATACGCGCAAGCGTGAGGGCGCGCTCAATGAGGCTTTTGCATTTTGTTCGCGCGCTGCATATCTGCTCGATGAGCAATTCCTGCGGTATGAGCATGCGACGGAAATCCTTGCGGCCGATGTCGCATTTATGCTTGAATATGACAAGGATATTCATCATGACCATCAAAGCAAGAGCGCAGCGTATTTCCTGGAGGATTTCAAGAAACTCCCGGATGAGACGAAATGGCCGGCCGGGCGCAATAAAGAGCTCATTGATCCGTATTCGATGATTTATAACACAACGCTGGATACGCAGCAATCGACAATCAATGAACGGCTGTCGCCATTATTGCGGTTCCGTACGCGGTTGCTTGAAATCATCCTGGATAAACTGGATGATTACGCGCTTTCCGGGGAACAGAAGATTGCGCTGATGCGTTCGGCTTTTGAAGCAGGCACGCCGATCATTCGCGTCCTCTTCGGATTTAACGACGGTCTTTATGTCGCATATCCGGCATGCGGCGAATTCCCGATTGCATACGATCCGCGCCAGCGCAACTGGTATGCGATTGCGGCGTCTGCGACAATGCAGGGCGGGAGCTGGACACAGCCGTATGTCGACAGCATCCCGCAAACGGGATTGGTCATCTCCTGTAGTGCGCCATTTTTCCACACGGACGGCACGTTCTACGGTGTCTGCAGC
>CAVGNO010000134.1:3135-5165 GCA_963630475.1 Blautia faecis
GTCTGCAGCATCGATGTCTCAATGGACAAGATGATCGATGTCCTAAAGAGTCTAGGCAATAACAGCTCGATTGTCCTGGAGAAAGCGATTATCACTGCCGATGGCAAAATCATTGTTTCGACGGACAGCAATTTCGGGACAGAGCAGAACCGCGTCTATCATCATCCGGAAGAGCAAGCCGAATTCAGGTATCTCAATATGCCGGATTTTCTTGAAGAAGTGCGGCGTCACAAATTTGGAGTGCGCGTGATTACCGATGAATCTGGCCGCGAGGAAGCATACGCATACTGCCACATCCGGTCGGTCAACTGGTTCTACTTGGAACGCATCAATCTGAAAGCGTTGATTGCACGGAGAAATCTTCAGCAGGGATACGCGAAATGAAGAGTATCCCTTCGCGTGTGTTATATTCTTGAATTTACAATTCTTTTCGAGCGTTTAACGTCATAAATTACTCTTATTGGGGTGTAACGCCTATGCGATTTATCACCATCATCTTTTTTTGTGCAATGATGCTTTTTGCCGCCAGTCAGCCCGGCTATATTGAGGGCAATGGCGTGCGTCTGCGTGCTCAAGCGGCGTCATATTCGGAATCTCTGGGGACGCTGAAGAGCGGTGTGGCAGTCCAGATTGTCTCGGAGAAGGATGGCTGGGTGCAAGTCGTAATTCCATTTATTTGCACTGGCTGGGTTGATGGCGAGTTGCTGTCAGCCGATGGAAAAGTGCTACAAGCGCCATGTCCGATTTATGCTGGCCCAGGCAGTCACTTCTCGCCTGTTTACATGGCGAATGTGGGTGCGGTTTTGACGCGTACAGGTCGCAGTGATGAGCGGCTTGTGCAAGTCAAATTGCCAGCAGATGCAACTGGCTGGGTGAGTGCGGATTATGTGCGTTATGGCGTCAAGGAAGTGTCGGGCGATGTCGTGAAGGAGAATGCATTGCCGGTCGGTGATGTCGAGGCAAAGCTTGCGCAGCAGCGTCAGGAGCTCAAGGAGCAGCATGCTGCGCAGAGCAGTGCGTTGCAGAAGGAGCGTGAGCAGCTTGAAGCGTTGCGGCAGCGGTCGGCCGAACTGAAAAGTGAGACTGCGAAGCACAATGCCGAAGTAGTCGCATTGCAGAGTGAAGCGTCACGGCAGGAAGCATTGCGTGAAGCGGCGCAAGCGCGCGCGAAGCTTGCGGCGATGGAGCGCGAGAAAGCTCAAGTGGAGGAGACGCGCATTCGTGAACAGCTTGAAGCGGAAAAGCGCGAAGCAGAAGCGAAAGCCAAGATGGTGAGCGAGGATACTGCGCGTTGGCAGGAAGAAGCGCGCGTGGCTAATGAAAAGCTGGTTGCAGCGCAAGCGGAAGCGGCGAAACGCGCTGAATCCGCGCGTTTGGAAGCCGAGGAGATGGCGGCCGAGCAAGCCGCAGCCGAGGAGCGCGCAAAAGCCGCGTTGGAAAAAGTCAATGCTGCGGAAAAGCGCCGTGCGGAATCCGAAGCGCAGCAAACTGAACTGAGTCGTTTGCAGGAAGAACTGCAGGGCGAAGTGGCAAAAGCTGCTCAAAAAGTCGAAGTGCTGCGGTTGAAGCGCGAGAGCATGGAAGCAGCGACGCGCGAAGAAAATGCAAAATTAGTCGCAATGCGCGCGGAAGCCGAGCGGCTGGAAGCGGAGCGGCGTGAGCAAGCCGCGCAAGTGGAAATTGCGCGTAAAGAGCAGGAGGCGATGAAGGAGCAGCTGGATGAGCTCAAAGCGCAGGCCGCGGCTCAATCTGCGGCAAAAGCCGAGCTAGCGCGCTTGCGTGAAGACGCAGTTGCGCAAAATACGAGCCAAGCGGAACTGGAAGCGCAAATTGCGCTCGAGAAGGAGAAGCTGGTCGCTGCAGAGGAAAACCGCAAGAAGCTGGCGGCTGAATTAGCCGCACTGCGCGAAAATAATCAGATCGAAGAACAGCAGGCTCCCGCAGAAGGAGCGCCGGCGAAGGAAGAAGTGGAAAATGCGGTGACGGAAGAAGAGCAAAGCAACGAAGTTGAGCAAGCGACGGAGCAAGTG
>CAVGNO010000134.1:5215-5568 GCA_963630475.1 Blautia faecis
CCAGCATCGGCAGCGAGAGTGGCTTCCTGTTGCCATTACGCATGCAGACTGGCGATGCGACTCACGCAATCTGTCAAGATAGCGCAGGGCGCGAAGTCATCTGCTATGTCGGAAGCAAGCGTCTGAATCTCAAGGAGTGGGAGCGCCACACAGTGCGCGTCAGCGGCACGAAAATTGAGATGCCGGGATGGAAGAAGCCGCTGATTATGGCGAACGGAATCGTTGAGGAATAGTTTTTAATAAATTCGGACAAACACATAATGCCAAAATTTCTTACAGTCGTACTAGTTGCTATCACGCTCGGATTGGTCGCATCCGATGATGTGTGGGTAAAAAATACATTCACGTGGCGC
>CAVGNO010000135.1:0-450 GCA_963630475.1 Blautia faecis
TCGTTTCAGATGGCGCCGATGCTGGATATCATCTTTATCCTGCTGATTCATTTTATGGCGGCGACCATTTTTGCGCAATGGGAAAACCGCTTGGAAATCTCGATTCCGACTGCTGACAGCGGTGTGCGGCAGGATATGCGCCGTACTGGTGAAATCATCGTCAATCTCGACGCCGAAGGGCGGATTTTCATCAACAGCCGCGAGGTCAGCGAAGATGGACTCCTCAATATCCTCGGGCGTGTCTCACGCGTCTATCCCGGTCAATCGGTGATTTTGCGTGCAGACCGCGCAACGAATTGCCAAGCGTTGATTCGTGTGATGGATATTTGCCGTCAAGCCGATATTTGGAATATCGCATTTGCGACGATCAAGCCAGAGGATAATGCGACGCCATGATGAGCGCATTCACACGTTGCATCCTGATTTTGCTGTTCTTCTGCAGTGCGGTGT
>CAVGNO010000135.1:460-5550 GCA_963630475.1 Blautia faecis
CTGGCCGTGCAGTGCGCAGGAAACAAATGATGCCGGTGATGGCCTCAATCTGCCCGAACAGCAGCACGACTATATTATCAAGCTGCTCGAGCGTAAGTATTATGACCTCGTGCTGGAGCGGTCGGAGCTGTTTTTGCGTTTGCATGGCGAAAATCCGTCACTGGCACAATTGTCCGATGATGTCTCGCGTTGCGGAATCACTGCGGCATTATCCCAGACTCCGCCGGATTATCGCAATGCCGCATCGCGCATTGTCGTCTATCTCAAGCAATTTCCAAAATCGAAAGTACGCCGGGAATACCGCTTGCAGCTAGGACAGTGCTATTTGCAGCTGGGGCAGAGCGCAATCGCGCTGTCTGAACTGACGCCGCTGCTTAAAAGTGATGATGTCGTGAGCGAGAATGCTGCATATCTTGCTGCTCAATGCTACGTGAATATCCAAAAGAGCGAACAGGCGTTGCCGCTGTTGCAAAAACTCGCCGCTCTGCCATTGGACGATACGCATCCATCGCGCATTATGGCACGGAAGTATCTGGCTGCGTATAGGATGCAGAATGGCGACAACGACGGCGCGCTAGCGGATTATCGCGCGCTGATTGATAGCCGCATCCTCAATAATGCCGAACGCGGAGAAATCCTGCTTGCGATGGGCGAGTTGTGCTATCGCAATCTGAAAAATTATGCCGAAGCGGCGAATTATCTCTCGCGTTTTCTAGTGGAAAATCCCAATGCGCAGCAGAGCAGTGCAGTACGCCGGATGCTGATCGATTGCCGTTATCAACTCAAGGAATTCGATGTCTTCGTGCAAATGAGCGAACGCTATCGTCAGGATGAACCGCAGCCATTTGCCGAGGATAGCCGGCTTTGCTTGCAATTGGCGCAAGTCTATCAACAGCGCGGCGAACTGCCAAAAGCATTGCCACTGCTTAAGATGCTTCATGAATCACAGAAACTGCCGCAGCTGTTACATGACGAAGTTGTGCTCAGCTATGTCCAAGCGCTCCTAGCGACAAAGCAGTATGCGCTGCTGCGCAAAACAGTCGGCGATTATCTGGAATTTACGCCGAACGCAAGTAATCGTCCGCTGCTACTGGTGTATTGTGGAGATGCCGCAATCGCAATGGATGATTATGCCGGCGCAATTGACGCATTGCGCATCGCGATGCCGCTCTTGACTTCAGATGCGAAACTCTATGAATACGCTGGCCGCAAATTGGCGACGATGCTGCAAAATGAAAAGCAATTTCCTGAAGCCGCGCTGGTTTGGAAACAGCTGGCCGATGTCACGAAAGACGAGTCCGTCTATTCACTGCGGTTAAATGCCGCGCAATGCTACTATCAGGCAAAAAACTTTATTGATGCCAAAATGCTGTCTGCTCAATTGATTTCAGCATCAAATGCTCCTGATGACGTAATCAAGCACGCATTGTTATTGCAGTGCCGCATTGCGCTCGATGCCGAAAAGAATTATGCCGATGCGCTCAAGTGCCTCACTGCATTGGCCGACCGCACGCAAAGCGTGGAAAAATTCAATTACTTGTGTACACTAGCTGCGCTCAATCTCCAGCTCAAACGCACCGATGACGCTATCGCAAGCTATCGCGCAGCGCTTGAGATTAGCGATGCGCCAAGTGCAGATCGCGCAAAAGTGCTGTTGCAGCTGACGTATCTGGAATTGCTGCAGTCACAATATGACGCCGCGCTTGAGCATGCCGGCGCGTTATTTGCATGCTCACCGCAGCCGGCAATCCCCACTGGATTGCTCAATAACATCGCAAAAATTGCAACTAATGCAGGGAAGACAAAGTTGGCGCAGGATGCATGGCTGCGCATTATCGACAGCGCAGATGCACAGGAATCGCTAAAGCAGAAGAGCCGCTTGCAATTAGCCGAAAGCTACTTGCCTGACACGCCGGAGAACGCACAGCAACACCTCGCGCAATTTGCGAATGCGAGCGAACTTTCACCCGATGCCGAAGCACTCTTCGCCGAAATCGCGGTGTCTCAAAAACACTACGACCGCGCATTCATGCATGCGAATCGCGCATTGGGCAGCGCGCAGAATGCAATCCTGGAAAAGACTGCCGCGCGCGCTTTGTGGGCAAAAGCATACGCACTCCACGAAGGCGACCACGCGAGCAAGCAAGCGCTGGATTTCGCTATCCCGTGTTTTGTGATGTACGAGAAATGCGAGCCTTATGCATCAAATTGTCGAAAGCTTGCAATTGAAATTTACCGCACGATAGGTGACGAGAAGAATGCTGTTTCGCTGGAGAGAGAGAATATACAACTATGACGAAGGAGCAGTCACTGATCATGCTTTTGATGACATCGATGCGATTATTGCGGAAAAAAGAAACGCCGCTACCGCAAAATGAGTCAATTTCAGGTTATAGTTTGCACATTGCGTTTTTTTAGAATAAATAATTCCATAGGAGTTATACTGTAAAATGCCAAACATTGATTCAATGACTTCATTTGCTACTGAAGCCAAGAAGAAAGTCACCAAAAAGCTGCGCTGGGCAATCATTGGTACTGGCGGTATTTCCGGTGTGCACATTGCCGCATTGGCGCATATCCCGGAAGTCGAAATTGTCGCAGGCTGCGATATCAGACCGGAGCGCCTCGAGTGGTTTAAGAAGCAGCCCGGCTGCGCAAACGCGAAAGTTTACGCTGATTACAACGAGATGCTCAAGAAGGAGAAAAAGAATATCGATGTCGTCGATGTCTGCACTCCGAATGGCGTCCACTGCCCGGCAGTGATTGCTTCATTGAAGGCCGGAATGCACGCATTCACTGAAAAGCCGATGGCGATGAATCCGGAAGAATGCAAAGCGATGTGCGATGCCGCAAAGAAAGCCAAGAAGCTCCTGGGTGTCGGCTTCCAGTATCGCTATCATCAATCGACACAGATGTGCGTCCGCGCTCGCGAAGAGGGACTCATCGGCGACATCATGTATGTCAAAGTCCATTACATGCGCCGCCGCGGCGTGCCGAACTGGGGCGTTTTCGGACAGAAAGAGCTGCAGGGCGGTGGCCCGATGATCGATGTCGGTGTACACATGATCGAGAGTGCGCACTATGCGATGGGCGAGCCGAAGCCAGTTGCCGCAAGCGGCAATACTTGGACATTCATCGGCGACAAGAAGAGCAATGTCGTCTCGATGTGGCCGAACTGGGATTACAAGACCTACACAGTCGAGGATCTCGCAGTCGGTCAAATCCGCTTCGAAAATGGCGCGCTGATGCAGATCGAGACTTCCTTCTGCTCACACATCGACCACGATACAATGACTTGGGAGCTCACTGGTACGAAGGGCGGCTTCAGCTGGGAAGACCACACGCTCTATACCGATATGGCCGGCACGATGATTAATGCTAAAGCCGGATACCTCCCGGATGACAACTTCGATACACTCTTCACCGCAAAGCTCAAGAACTTCATCAATGGCATCCTCAATGGCACGCCGTTGGATGCTCCGGGCGAAGAGGGCATGGCGGTTCAGAAGATGATCGACGGCATCTACCGCTCTGCTGCAAAGAAGGGCGCGGAAGTCAAGATCGACTAGTCCTGAATTATTGACGTGCTATCTTCTGTGATACCACAAGAATGGTCGGCTCTGCTTCCGCAAGGGATTGCAGAGCCGGCTTTGCGTGCAGTCGAAGCCGAACGCGCGTCCGGCGTTGTGGTTTATCCTCCCGCCGGACAGCTTTTTACCGCATTGGAGCTGACGCCGCCCTCGGCAGTGAAAGCAGTTATTATTGGACAAGATCCCTATCATGAAGCAGGACAAGCGATGGGATTGGCGTTTGCGGTGCAGCCGGAGTGCGCAAAATTGCCGCCGTCATTGAAGAATATCCTGCGTGAGTATTCAGATGATTTGGCGTTGCCGATGCCGACGCATCCGGATCTGCGCTGCTGGGCAGCGCGCGGCGTGCTCATGCTCAACACGGTCTTGAGTGTACGCGAACATGCCGCAAACAGCCATGCTAAAATTGGCTGGCAGCAAGTGACTGATGCGATTATTTCTGCTGTAAATCGCTATTGCGCGCATAGCGTATTCATGCTATGGGGTGCGCCAGCGCAAAGTAAACTGCCGTTGATCGATACGCAGAAACATTGCGTGCTTTGCGCTCCGCATCCATCGCCGCTTTCGGCATATCGCGGATTCTTCGGCAGTCGGCCATTTAGCCAAACAAATCAATGGCTAATCAGCCATGATCGTACGCCAATCGATTGGACATTATGATAGTATGAAACAAGTGATAATCTATACTGACGGCGCGTGCAGCGGCAATCCCGGACCAGGCGGATATGGCGCAATTCTAGCTTATGGCGAACATCGCCGCGAGTTGTCCGCCGGCTATCGCCGTACTACTAATAACCGTATGGAATTGCTCGCCGCAATTGTCGCGTTGGAGACACTCAAAGAGCCATGCGAAGTGACGCTGTATTCCGACTCCAGGTATCTCACTCAAGCAATCTCGCAGCACTGGCTGAATGGATGGCTGCGCAATGGCTGGCGTACCGCAAATAAGAGTCCCGTGAAAAATATCGATCTCTGGCAACGGCTGTATGCTCAATTGCAACGCAATAAAGTCACATTCGAATGGGTTAAGGGACATGCCGAAAATGCCGACAATAACCGCTGTGATGAACTCGCACGCACCGCAATCAAAGCCCCCGACCTCCTTAACGACGACGGCTTTGATGGATGAGCAATGGGGCTACAGTTGCATTGCATCAAGATTGCGAACCGTCGTGTAGTCTGTTGCGGTATTCCTTCGGTGATAGTCCGGTCAATCGACGGAATTCCGAGCTGAAATAATTCGGATTGCAATAGCCAAGATGAAATGCAATCTCCTTGATCGACAACTCGGTATACTGGAGAAGCTGTTGTGCTTTGCCTAGCCGGCTCTGATTTTGGAGCTTCTTTGGCGATGCGCCGTATGACTTGCATATCATTCGTTGCAATGCGCGTTCATTCAAAGACAATGCTTTGGCAACTTCGGAAATGGACATAATGCCATCTGCACTGCTTTCCAATAAATTGACAGCCTGACTGACGAGATTATCCTCGGTCTTTTCG
>CAVGNO010000136.1:0-5539 GCA_963630475.1 Blautia faecis
TGGGAAATCGCGCTTTAATTTACTCGGTGTTTTGTCATATATAATCAGTCAATTCAAATTCACAGCATCATCATGTTTCTTGATTACCTAGTCATTATCATCTATTGTGTTGTAGTCATTGGGATAGGCATTTGGTGTTCACGTGGTGAGAAGACATCGGAGAATTTCCTTCTTGGCGGGCGCAAAGTGCCCTTTGTTGCGGTTGGTTTAGCATGCATGATGGCATTGTTGAGTTCGGTATCGCTGGTGATGGTCCCGGGGGAGATTTACAATCACGGTCTGACATTATTTTCGCTGTCTGGGACGATAGGCTTGCTTTTAGTCATTCCATGTTATTTGCTTTTCACGCGTTTTTACTTCCGTCTGGGCAGTTTTACCCCGTATGAGTATTTGGAATACCGGTACGACTCCACGGTACGTGCGGTTGTCGCATTTTCGGCATTTTACACTCGTACGATGTATTTGGGCACAGTTGTCTACACGACTGCGAAAATCTTCGAGGCGTCCTATCATTGGCCGCCATGGTTTTCGATTTTGCTTGTTGGCGTTGTGGGCATGATCTACACGATCAAGGGCGGTGCAAAAGCGGTCATCTGGACTGACGTCTTGCAATTTTTCGTCCTCTTCGGCAGTTTTGCGATTGTGATCATCATGCTGTGCAACCGCATTGACGGCGGAGCGCTCGGCGCATTGAGCACTGCATTTTCCGACGGGCATGGCATGCCGGAATTCTCGCAGCGCGAATTCTATGAGCTCACGCCGTATGTCCGTCTGCAATTCTGGCTATTGCTCTGGGGCGCATTGGTGACACCGCTGACGACTGCATGTAGTGACCAGATCACGATTCAGCGGCTGTTGAGCACGCGCAATTGGAAGGAGGGCTTCAAAGCGCAGTGTGTTGCGACGACATTTGCCATCATCTTCACATTTATCCTGTGGTTTGTCGGGCTGGCCATCTACACATACTATCGTCAGAATCCGGATCCGGAGATTGTTGCCGGCAATGGCGATGCGGCATTCTTTCACTTTGTCGCGACTGAACTGCCGACGCCGATTCCGGGATTATTTGTCGCCGGCATGCTAGCGGCAATCATGAGCACATTGAGTTCCGGCTTGAATTCGATGGCGACGGTGTGGCTGAAGGAAATACATCAGAAATTCATCAACAAAGCGCTGCCGGCCGACCAGGAAGTGCGCATCTCGAAGCTTGCGACGTTATGGATCGGGTGCTTCGTCATTGGTTTCGGGCTGGCGATGGAGTGCTCGGGTAAATGGCTTGCGCAGTCAGTTTCGGAAGTCGGGACCATCTTCTGGCTGCTGGGCTCTGCCATTCTGCCGGCATTCCTCTTCGCCGTACTCTCGAAGCGCGCAAACGCAAAGCTGATTTGGGGATACACATGTTTTGCATTTGGCGAGGGCATTGGCATGAATGTCTGGTATGTCCTCTCGCGTTCGGCCGAGCAAGCTTGGGCGAGCGACCACACACTGCCATTTAGCTGGGCGGGGAAGTTGCAATTCGTTTATGTGCTGATTCCGCTTGTCATTGGTATCGTGTTGTCATTGCCGTATTTGAATGCGGCTCTGCGCAAACGCTGGGGTGGCAAAATCTCCGTAATGCTCGGTCTGGCGGCCCTCGGCTATGCAGAAGCGATGCTCGTGTGGTACTTCTACAGCAACGCGCTTGTCAAGGATGTGCCGATGGCACGTAGTTTTGCATTCGGGTTGCCCATTTCATTCATCGGTGCATTCATCATCCTTTGGTTCTGTCCAAAGCAGCCGAAGGAGAAATACCAGGGGCTCACGCTCTCTACACTGGAAGAGGACATCCTAATCAAGAAATAATCCACGGAAACCACACCCCAACTTGCGCACAAAATCCAGGCCTGTAGGGCAAGGGCTTGTCCCTTGCCTGGCGTCGGCCCCCAACATCACGACGGCTTCCCGACCTGGCGTCGGCAAACGCCGACATCGCGTGTTTGGGGGAACATTATTGTCCACGAAAAGCACGAAAAGCTTTGGCGGATAAACCTTGGACTCCGCGGGCCGATATGACGTATTGTGGGAATATGGCAAAGCCGTGAATGCGTTACGCCGGACCGCGGAATCGTCAAATATTCCTGCTCCCATGTCCGGCCGAATAACCCACGCGATGCACGAACCCACGCCAGGCCGGGGACAAGCCCCGGCCCTACAGGTGTGATTCTTGTGGTGGTTAATTTCTTGGTTTTCGTGGCGTTGCGTGGACATCGACATAACGTGATTTCCGCCACAAAAATCCACGGCAACCACACCCCACATGCGCACAAAATCCCGTCGCGGTCCGACATCACGTATTGCGAGGGAATATGGCAAAGCCGTGAATGCGTTACGCCGGACCGCCGAATCGTCAATATTATATATTTTCGGGATATGCGTCGATCACTTGCTGTGCGAATTGCGCGAATGTCCCTTCTTCGAGGTGTTTGCGCGCTTGGCGTGCAAGATTGATGAAGAAGTGGAGGTTATGAATCGTCATGAGGCGTGATCCGAGGATTTCGCCGACATGGAGGAGATGGCGGATATATGCTTTCGTGTGATGCTGGCACGCATAGCACTGGCATCCTTCCTGGATTGGCGTGTAATCGTGCGCGTATCGCGCGGCTTTCACGGGAATGGTTCCGGTCGGAGTATATGCGCTACCATTGCGGCCCATACGCGTCGGCAACACGCAATCGAACATATCGATGCCATGGAGGATTCCGATGATGATTTGGCGCGGCGTTCCGACACCCATCAGATAGTGTGGGAGATTTACGGGCAGAACCGGCGCGCAGTATTTCAGCGCTTTGACCATATCGGCTTCTTTTTCGCCGACGGAGACGCCGCCGACGGCGATTCCATCGAAATCAAGTTTCGTCAATTCAGTGATAGCGCGCACGCGCAGATCTTCGTAGACAGAGCCCTGTGCGATACCGAAGACGAGCTGGCCATTCGCGCGCGGCTGTTCGCGGCATTCGGCCGCCCACTTCAGCGTCAGATTGAGCGATTCTTCCGCTTGCGCGTGCGTCGCAGGCCATGGCGTGCATTCATCAAAGCACATCGCGATATCGGAACCGATAATTCGCTGGATTGCCATCGACTCCTTCGGCCCCATAAACAACCGCGATCCATCGATATGCGATTGGAATGTCACGCCTTCCTGCGTCTTCTTGCGCAATTTTGCGAGGCTGAAGACCTGGAAGCCGCCGGAATCAGTAAGAATCGCGCGTTTCCAATTCATGAAATTATGGAGGCCGCCCGCTTCTTCCATCAGCTGCATCCCGGGACGCAGATTCAAATGATATGTATTGCCAAGAATAATCTGCGCGCCCAGCTCTTCCAACTCCTGGTTGCACATCGCTTTGACAGTACCCTGCGTGCCAACCGGCATGAATATCGGCGTCTCGACATCGCCATGCGCAGTGTGGAGGCGTCCGCGCCGCGCGTAACTGCCGGCCGGGCCTGATTTAAGAATCTCGAAGCTCATAATTTATTCAAACATCGCTTTCGCAAAGAGCGCGGCGTCAAATTCCTGCAAGTCATCCATTGATTCGCCGAGGCCAATATACCGTACAGGATAGCCCAGTTCCTTCTTGATAGCAACAACGACACCGCCGCGGCCGGTGCCATCCAGTTTCGTCAGAATCAGCCCGGTAATCGGGAAGAGCTTGCCGAATTCGCGCGCTTGAGTCAGTGCGTTGGTTCCAATCGATGCATCAACAGTCAGCCAAATTTCATGCGGTGCGCCGACGAGCGCTTTATTTGCGATGCGCTTGACTTTTTCCAGCTCCGCCATCAAGTCGTTGCGCGTAGTCTGGCGTCCTGCAGTATCGATGATGACATAATCCGCTTGCTGGTGTTCGCCACTCTTAATTGCGTCGAATGCGACTGCCGCAGAATCGCCGCCCAGTTTCCCTTCGACAACGGGGCAGCCGAGGCGCTGCGCCCAGACGCCCAGCTGCAATGCGCCTGCAGCACGGAATGTATCGCCTGCGCCAAGCACGACCTTCTTGCCCTGCTCCATGAACAGATGCGTGAGTTTCGCAATTGACGTCGTCTTGCCGCTGCCATTGACGCCGACCATCAGAATCACAGTCGGCCCGTCGGCATTGAGATTCATCGGGTGCGCTCCGCCTTCGGTCATGATTGCGACAATTTTTTCTTCGCATGCGGCGATGATGTCAGTCCCGGTTGAAATCAGCCCACGAGAGTAGCGGTCTTTGAGATCCGCGATAAGCTCACTAGTCACAGCCGGACCGAGGTCGGTTGCAAGCAATGCTTTCTCGAGTTTCTGATATGCGGCGTCATCCCAGACTTTGACTTCAGTGAAAACGGACTGGATGCCATGGACGATTGCGGTCTTGGTTTTCTCAAGACCCTTCTTAAAAAAGCCGAAAAGAGACATGGTTACTCCGCAGGTGTGCTTCCGAATGACAGTGGCATTGCATCGATCTGGCGCCGCACATTGTCCAGGACGCCATTGATGAATTTTGGCGACTCCGGCTGACCATATTGCTTTGCCAGTTCGACGGCTTCGTTGATTGCGACCGCGGAATTGACTTTGCCGTCATAGCGCATTTCGCACACTGCCATGCGCATCAGATTACGGTCGATGTAATTCATGCGTTCGAGCACCCAGTTATCCGCGCCCAAGCGAATCATTGCATCCACATCGGCGCGGTTTTCGAGATACGACTCGATGATCTTGCGTGCGCGCTGTGCGGCTTTGCGATAGAGTCTGCTATCGTGCGTGATGTCGTTTTCGTCCTTCGCCAGTTCGATAAATTCGTCGAATGCGGGGATGCTATAGACGAAATCCGGCTGCACATCCATTGCGAAGAGGAATTGCATCGCGAGGATACGGCTGAGTTTGCGTTGCATGCGATATACGGCATCTGCGCCGTCACGCACTTGCGATGCGTGATTTTTCGGCATGCCCGCCGCTTCGAAATGCGGTTCAGAGTCACTCATAGTATTTATTTATCAGCGGGGAAGAGTCGCAGCAGATTAGCCATCTCGATTGCAGTTGCCGCTGCACTGGCGCCGCGATTGCCGGCTTTGCTACCGCTGCGCTCGATTGCTTGTTCGATATTTTCAGTCGTCACAACACCATAGATTGCAGGCACACCGGTGGCAAGTGCAATCTGCGCCAAGCCTTTCGAGACTTCGCTATTAATCATCATTGCGTGTTGAGTCGATCCCTGAATCACGACGCCCAATGCAATCACTGCATCGAATTTGCCGCTTTCAGCCATCTTCTTGATGACGATGGGAATCTCGAATGAGCCGGGAACCCACGCAACTGTGATATCCTTCGCATCCGCGCCATGACGCAGTAGCGTGTCCTTCGCACCGCTTAAGAGCTGTTCAACAAAGATGGAATTGAAACGCGCGCAGCAGATGCCGATGCGCAGCCCAGTTGCATCCATCTTGCCTTCTAAAGTCTTGATTTCGTTCATAGTCGTATCATTTTGGATTGGTTACAGCAAATGATCCATGCGTGTGCGCTTGGTCTCCATGT
>CAVGNO010000137.1:0-581 GCA_963630475.1 Blautia faecis
CTTAAAATCCGCTCGGGCAAGTACGTAATCTCCGGAGTGACTATCAGTATCTTCGGACAATTCCCACTTTGCGCAGGCGTCTTCAATACCTGCACTTTTGCCCCGCTCTCCAGCAATTCGTCATTGCTCTTCGTCGGGCTTAATGGAACTTTATTGTTTGGCATATCGAATAATCACTCCTGAAATTTAGATAGGTGCAGTTACACCTATTTGACGACAATGACGTTGTTGTATGAGCCGAGGCCATTTTCGATGACTGCGGGATTCTTCGGGTCGTTGCACCACACGCCATCGACGACCAGCCTGTACTGGTATTCGCCACGCGCGATATTGAGCATGCAGGAATAAACGCCCTTGCCCCAGACATCGGTCAGCTCATTTGCCGTTGCATTCCAGTCATTGAAGCTCCCGGCGATAAATACACGCTTTCCGGGTTCGCCTTCGTAGGTGAAGCTAACTACTGGTTGCTGTTTTGCGGCGTGCTTGCGCTTCCAAGCTTCCTCGCGTTCCGCCTGCTTTACGCGCTTTGCTTCCTCTTGCGCGGCTTTCTTTGCGCGCTTCTTTTCGTCTCGCTCAAGCGC
>CAVGNO010000137.1:591-5076 GCA_963630475.1 Blautia faecis
CTTTCTTTGCCTGCTTGGCTTCCTTTGCGCTCTTCTTCGCCAATTCTGCTTCAGCAACCGCGGCTTTCTTTGCGCGCTTTTTTTCGTCTCGCTCAAGCGTCTTCAAAAGCTTCGCTTTCAGTAATTCAGTCATTTTAGCGCGCTTCTTTTCTTCGCGCGCAGCTTTCTTCGCAAGCTTTGCTTCTTCAGCGGCGGCTTTCTTTGCGCGTCTGGCTTCTGCGCGCGCGGCTTTCTGCGCAAGCTTCGCTTCCACTACAGCGGCTCTCTTGGCGATGCGCTCCTCTTGCTTTATTACGCGTGCCATAGCGGCAGACGCGTCGCGTTCTGCTTTATCGGGACGCGGGGGACGGCCACGGCGACGCTTCGTTGGCGCGGGCTCCACCGGCGCTTCTTCGACTTTCTGCAGACGCGCACGGCGGCGTTTTTCCACCGCGCGTTCCACGCCCATCTGGCGATTCAGCTTCATTTGCTTAAGGTGCGCACGCCGCAATTCGGATGCGCTGCTCCCCGCAGTATTCTCGGCATTTTCCGCGTCAGATGCATTTGCGGGCACGCCATTGCGGCGTGTCTTCCCAGCACGGAATTTGCGGCGATACATGCGGCGCGCGGCGGCTTTGCTGTCATCCAGCACTTCCGCAGCACGCTTGCGCGGACGTCCTCTTCTGGATGTTACACCTTGGGCCGCTGCGGGTGTTTCAGAAGCTCCCTGCGCTTCAAATGCATTGTTTTCATTTGTTTCCATAGTATGTAACTCCCTGTATGTTATGCTAAACGTGATTAAGATGCGTCTGACACACACTTCAAAAGTAAATTAACGACTCGGCTGAATTCAGTCACGCTCCAAGCCTGCGCGCAGCAGCCGCGTGGCGTATGCGGGATGCTACCGTCGATTATCTCCGGGAGATGACCGATGCATGCGGTGCGCATCGTATCAGCGGCGGTGCCGAGGATGGCCAATGCCGCATCGCGCGCACTCTCGCCGTATGCCAAATAGAGCGCTTCGCAATAGAGCGGCAATTGCCAACACCATGCAGTGCCATTATGATACGCGACTTTGCGCCGTGTATCCTCATCACCGCAGTAGCTACCCCAATACGGCATCTCCGGATTATTGAGCAATCCGTTTGCGCCATAGACCGGCAAGCGGTAAGTCACCGGCTGATCTGCCAAGCTGCGAATTGCGCCGGGAATGATGAGCGTGCTGCATGCATCCAGGATTCTGCGCACTAGCCGTGGCGATTCGATAACACCGAGCGTTACTGCAAGCAGCTGATTAGGCCGTACTGCATCATCGGCAATTGCATCTTCTGCGCTCTGTCCTGCTTTGGCATGCAAGCAATCGCTGAGGCATCCGCCTTCCTGATCTGGCAGCACAAAAAGTCGATTGATGGAAGCACGCACTTTCTTTGCGAGTTTTTCATACTCGCTTTTTCCCGTATGCTCCGCCAAGAAATTCAATGCGACATACCAGAGTGCTTGAATCTCGATTGGATAGCCCTCACGCGGAGTCGCAGCCGGATAGTTGGTATCCATCCAAGTAAAATGCGGCGGGCTGAAGATTAATCCGCTTACATCGTCAAATTTTATTCCGTTCGCAGTGCCGGAAATATAACCCGCAACTATGGATTCGAGCACTTCCAGAAGCGTGCGCGTCCCACATTTCAGCGCAAGGACCGCTTTGCATGTCGTCTTCGAGTCCGCAGTGCAACACGCATTCAGATAATCCTTCACTGCGACGAAAAGCATCAATGGCGCATCCGAAGTCTCGCGGTTCGCCATATCGCCGCCCGTAATCATATTCGGCAATGTCCCGTGATCCTCAAACGATGCGAATGAGCGAATTGCCGCCAATGCATCCGCAAAACGCCCTGCGCTAATCACGCCACGCAAGCAAATGAGCGTATCGCGCCCCCAGTCCAAAAACCACGGGTAGCCCGCAATCACCGTCTTGAGCTCATCACGCTTGACAATGAATGCGTCAATTGCGCGCTCCAAAGCCACTGGAAGCGCTTCTGTAAATGCGCTCTCCGACAAATCATACGGCAATGCCGCAGGGATGTCGGGACACGCGATGGATTCATTCCCGACGTCGCCGCAAATCTCCACGCATTGTCCGCGCAGCAGTTCAAAGCGGAACATGCCGGGGCTGAACAGATCGCCGCGGTCATGCAGGCCGCGCTCGCTTTCAACGCGATGATGGATATTGTAATTCCACTCCTGCGCAGCGACGAATTGCCCTTCTGACGCACGCATCATAAAGCGCTGGCCATTGTGCAATTCGAAATCGAAGCCGCTGTCCAGATTTTTAATGCGGCGTGGGAAGTTGCGCTCGCACTCGGGGAATGCAGCGGTGTTAGTGTGGTTGCAACGGTCGTCAATATCCGGACGCAGCAGAATCGTCACAGACGCATCGGCATCCAAAGCATTCAGCCGTTCGGCGCTGCCCGGCGGAATACAGCGCGTAACATACAGATGCATTTTGCCAGTATGCGGATCCAGAACATAGCGGATATTGATGAAGACATTGCTGCCCATGCCAGTCGGAATGACAAAGCGCCAAATAATCTCGCCATTCTTTGTCTGGGTGAAATCCTTCTCGCATGAGAGATTGATTTCATGCGAATAATCGCGATGAATCAGCCATACGCGGCACCGCGCCAGGACAACGGTGCGATCGACGGGGATGCGCTCATTCAAATTAACCGCCATCATCGCATCATACTGGCTGTCCAGATTGCCCCACGCCGCGCGCACGAGGCCGTAGCTACCGCTGTCAGTTGCCGCAAGTGCGCAATGGCGTACGCCGATTTGCTCATGGCGCAAGCGTAAATTGACTTCGCGTGTTGCGCCATCGGCTAGACGCATCAGCGGCGCACACACTCGCGCAGTACAGCCGTCTTCGCTGAAGACATTCAACGAGAGCGTCACCATCGTGCTTTCATGCACTTCGGGCAACGGCTGGAAGATGACGAAGTAATTGCCATCGGCTTGCGGAATCGAGATGCAATTCTGCAGACACACGCCTTCAGCAGAAAGCAGTGTCGCAGTGAAATGCCGGCTATGCGTCACCATCAGATGATGTTTTGGCGGCAAAAGCGTAACACGGTGTTCATCACGGTTGGGCCGCCACTGCACTACCGGCAAATACTCGGTAGTCCCCATGATATTCTGGAGGAATTCCAACGGATTCTCATAGAGCTGTGTGCAATAATGCGCCAAATCCAGCTTATTCACATCGCAGTAACCGCGATTCGCAACGATGAATTTCAGAATTACGGAACGCATCAACTGGCGTTGCACCGCACTGTACGGCGATTTAGGCAAATCTACCGCATCCGCGTTGGTCAAGCAGAGCACTTCGCCTGGCGCAAGCAGTACGCGCACTTGGCAGTTGTTGTAACGAATTGGCACGCGCCGTCCCGTCAGCAAATCCACTGGCGATGTATGGGGATCAAATTCCTCCATATTCCACTCAAAATCGCCGGGGTGATTGAGTTCCGGATTCACAACAATCATCACTGTATATTCAGTGCGTTCAGCCGGAATGCGCAAGAGGCCATTTCCGCTACCGGATGCGCCGTATGGTGTGCGCAATACCGCTTGCGCAGTAAATGCCGGATGTTTCGCAAGCAACTCGTTGAGACGGCTGATCAGCGGTATGATATTTTCTTTGCTATCCCAATTGAGCGACCCAGCACCATGCACATCGATCTTCTCCGTCGCAAGCCACTCGACGCCATTAGCGATGCCGAAGCATCCCGAAGGCGCAAAAAGCGCAGCCAGCGCAACGCGCAAACGCGACCACGCCGCACTCTTACATGCCAGACGATCATTATCGTGTGTCTCGGCAAAATTTACCAGCGCACCATTGCTCGCAGAGTAGCGCGTTGCAAAATCCGTGTATCCGGAAATCTCGCGCGAGGAATAATTCTGGAAGAGCTCGGAATAAGCCCAGTTCATCCCGGATTCGCACAAAAGCCGCGTCGTTGCATCTTGGCCGCCGCCCAACCCCTCGAGGAAGAAGATTGTACAGGGGAATTGCAGACGCACTTTTGCGATGATGTATTGCCATGCGTCAGCCGGAATCATATATCCGGCATCGCAGCGGAAGCCATCGACGCCATTGCGGCACCAATGCAGAAACACGTCGGCCAATTCACGCCACAGCGCATGGTTGGAAAAATCCAGTTTGCAGAGATCTTCCCAGACGACGCCCCAAGCGCCGGGGCTAGCAAATGATCCGTCGTTATTGCGGCAGAACCACTCGGGATGATGATTCTGCAGCACGCTACTCCAGCCAGTGTGGTCGATCGGCAAATCGATGAATACCAGCCCGCCGCGCCCATGAATATGATCTACCAGCTCGATAAATTGCTCCAACGGCGTCGTATGGCGGTCAAATTCCGCCATCGATGCATCGACAGCGAAGAAATCCAATGGCGCAAATGGCGAACCGAAGCGGCCCATTCGCGCAAACGTCGTCGG
>CAVGNO010000137.1:5086-5537 GCA_963630475.1 Blautia faecis
CCCGCCGCATCCAATTTCTGCGCATAAGACGACAGCTCCGGCGACTCTGCTTTCCCACTGATATTAGCGCCGAACTGCCGCACAAATGCGTTGTAAATCGTATTGTGCGCAAACGAAATCGCCGGTTCGACTTTAATACGTGCATTCTCACCGCGCGACCAGCAGGACTTCTGGCTGATCGGCTCGATGTAGTATGTCTTGAATTCGAAGATGCCGGTCTCAAACAGCGGTAGGATTATCTCAAAACGCCCTGCGCCGATTTCACGCATCTGCAAGTCAGTCCAATCACGCCCGAATATCGCCAGGCCTTTTTCATAATGATCCACGACTTCGCGGTTATGAACCACTGCGCCGCCCAGATTTGTGCGCACAAACGCAGTTCCGCCGCGCGATGCCGGCGAAACCGTAAGCGTAATGCGCAGTAAATCCCCCGCATGACGCACATTATGCG
>CAVGNO010000138.1:0-5513 GCA_963630475.1 Blautia faecis
GTATGTGGCTTTGCCAGTTGCTAGAGTGGCTTCCCATGCTTCGCGATTCATGTATCCCTGCATCAATATCTCACCGCTTTGCCAATCCTGCGCAATCGCCGGAATCAATCCATTGCCATTTTTTGAAAAATCTAACTCAAGCATATTAATCATGTATTATTGTAAGCCCAATAACGTCAAAAATCCAAAGTCAGGTGAAAGTGCCTCAATATAATGTTGAGTCTTTTCATCGTAACAATCTTACAGCAGACATTTCCAGGAAAATGAGAATTGAAGCCCCAATATTGCGTAAGTGCGATGTGCTGGTCATCGGCGGCACACTCGCAGGGTGTCGGCAAGTATTATCTTTGCGGGAAAAGCGCCAATGCAATATTTTGCTTGCTGCGCAGTTGAATTATCTCGGAGAGGATGTAGTCGGCAGTGGTGCGCAAAGTGTGTCTGATGTGCGCAAGTGGCTAGGAGATGAAACGCTTACGCCGGCAGGAATCAAAGCCGCACTGGAAGACAAAGTACTGGGCTGCGGCGCAGATTTAATCTACGAAGCATTGCCGGTCAAACCCGCGCTTGATGTAAATCATCATATTGCGGGATGGCTTTTCCTGGGACGCGGCGGATACTTCGTCATCGCGGCTGCGGTTGTAATCGATGCTACACAGGACGGCTTCCTCTCACGGCAGATAGCAGGCAATAGCCGCAAGCTTGGCGGCACTTGCGAACACGTATTGCGGTTGCGGCAGCTTGGCGGTTGCGCGGTTCCGGCCGACAAGGAAAAGGATCACGCGCGCGCTGGCCTCGAAATGATAAAAGTCGATGACGTAACGGGTGTTTCCGCGACATTCCCGCTGTGCCTCTATGAACGCAAAGTCGCTTGCCACCTCGGTGACGATGCTGCGCTTGCGCGTGAAATTGCGAAATTGCGTAATGACGCGTGGAGCACAGATACGGTTGCTCAAGCGCAATTGTGCGAAGTCGTCATCAATGGCGCGCCGGAAGCAGTTGTGGCAGATGGCATTCTGCGCACGACGGGTGACGGGGCGGATTTAAGCGAGAAAGTCGTCTCACGCCTCAATGGCGCAATCCGCCAGCTCGACCCCGTCGCAATTCCCGATCGCAAAAGTGCGCATAGCGATGACTGCGATGTCGTCTGGAAAAATATGGCACGCGGCGAACGCTATCGCGCATACAAGCGCGTCAGCTACGAATTGTCAAGTATTCCCAATGGCGAAGAGTACGACGTGATTGTTGTCGGCGGCGGCACTGCGGGTGCGCCGGCTGCAATTGCCGCAGCGCGATCGGGCGCAAAAGTGCTGTTGATCGAACGGCTCTCCGAATTGGGCGGCATCATGACTGCGGGACGAATCGGCGTGTATTACCATGGCAACCGTTGCGGATTCTGCACTGAAATGGCCCACGGGATGGCAAAACTGGGTGATGCGCCGGAATATGACGTCAATGGCAGTGTAAGCTGCCGCGAATGGAAGAATCACTGGCTTCTCAAGACGGCATTGGAAGCAGGTGTCGAAGTGCGCTTCCAGTATATCTTTGCGGGCGTCGCAATGACTGGACGCAGTGTCAGCGGTGTCGCAATTGCATCGCCGCACGGCAATTGCACGCTGTGTCACGCACGCTGTGTGATTGACGCGACTGGTGATGCAGCCGTCGCTGCAGCCGCCGGTGCGCTAGTCTCATCAATTCTTCCTGATGAGCCGATAGTGCAGGGCGCAGGGCTTAATCCCCTTATTCCCAGCAATGTCTGCACGAATACCGATTATCAGTTTATTTGCGATAGCGATTGTGTCGATGTGACGCGTGCTTTTGTGATGGCGCATGACAAATTCCGCAAGCGTTTTGATGTCTCATACATTCCCGGCACGCGCGAGCGCCGCCGCATTGTCGGCGAATTCTATGTCCAGCCGCAGGACATCTTCATGCATCGCCGCTATCATGATGTAATTGCCGTCTGCTACAGCTGTTTTGATACACATGGCGCAATTATTCATCCGCTTCTGATGATGATTCCACCGGGTGCGGATCACGTGGATTTGCGTGCGCAGTTGCCATTGCGTGCGTTGATTCCCCAAAAGCTTGACGGCTTGCTGGTTGTCGGTCTCGGTTTATCGGCGCATCGTGATGCGATGCCGGTGTTGCGCATGCAGCCGGATGCAATGAATATCGGTTATAGCGCCGGTCTGGCCGCAGCATTGACTGTGAAACGCAAATGCTCCGTGCGTGCATTGCCATTGAAGGAGTTGCAGGAGCAAATTCTTGCGGAAGGCATCCTGACTCCCGATGAAATTCCAGCAGCGGACACAGCGGACGAAGTCGATGCAGCGAATCCGGTCAGCCGTCTTGCCGCAATTTTCCTGCGGCCTGATCAGGAACGCCGGCGGCTGCAAGCGCGGTTCGAGCAGAAGCCGTCGTTGGAATTGGCGACGATATTGGCATTCCTGGGTGATTCATCTGGGCGCGATTTCCTCCAGCACGCGATTGCGCAAGCGCATTGGGATACTGGATGGAATTACCGCGGGATGGGG
The DNA here is from genome assembly GCA_963630475.1 of Blautia faecis. Classification (GTDB taxonomy): domain Bacteria; phylum Verrucomicrobiota; class Lentisphaeria; order Oligosphaerales; family Oligosphaeraceae; genus CAKUJM01. Next base: position 2,535 of record CAVGNO010000138.1, read on the forward strand.
CAATTCGGCATGTCAGTCTCGCCGCTTGATACGCTCTTCTTTGCGTTGCGTGCGATTGGCGGATCGCCGCTTGCGGCATTCACGAAGCTCAAGGAGCTTGAGCCGGATATGGAGCTGTCGCATTTCCGCGCAATTGCGATGTATTTCATCCGCTGGCCGTCTTCCACTGCCGCGATTGAGTGGCAGCGGCTGTTGAATGCGCCGGGCATGAGCGGCCATGCGCTGCCGAGTCTAAAGGAGACGCCGCATCATAACAGCACGGATGTATGCGATAACAGCGTCCGCAATCACCAGCTCAAGGAGCTGTATATCGCGGCTGCGCTTTTCTGCTGCCAGCCGCTCTCGCGCGATGCACGCGTCATCCTCGAAGCATATCGCGATTCGCCCCAAGCGATCTATGCAGAATTTGCCAGCCAGATTCTGAACCGCCGCCGCGGATAGGAACATTCTTATAGTACACTTGCGTAAAGTTATATTATGCGAGTGTACAGAACAACAAGAAAAATCACTTTGTTCCTGTAGTGAAGTCGCTGCAGGAACATTATTTTCAGGAGAATTAGTTATATGGCAGGAGTCACTGAACCGCTACCAGGCACATCCGACCTCTGGGAGCCTGAAGTGCTTGAATGGCGCGCACTGGAGGAAAAAGCACGCAGCACATTCAAGCGTTACGGCTACTCTGAATTGCGCACGCCGATTTTTGAACGCACTGAAGTCTTTGTGCGCAATCTCGGCACTGAAACCGATGTCGTACAGAAGGAGATGTACACGTTTGAAGATCGCGGCGGCCGCTCATTGACTCTGCGCCCCGAGGGGACTGCCGGCGTAATGCGCGCAATCGCCAACCACGGCCTCAATACCGGCGATGAATGCCGCGTCTTCTATATGGGGCCGATGTTTCGTGGTGAACGCCCCGCAGCCGGGCGCCGTCGCCAATTCCATCAAGTCGGTTGCGAAGCAGTCGGTTGCAACTCGCCATGGATGGATGCCGAAGTAATCGCGATGCTCACGCATTTCCTCGCAGAGCTCGGCTTGACAGGCGCGCATGTGATGATCAATTCACGCGGATTGCCCGAAGACCGTCCCGCAATCACCGAAGCGCTGCGCGAATACTTCAAGCCACATCTGCCTGAAATGTGCGAAGACTGCCAGCGCCGTTTTGAAAACAATGTCTGGCGGATGCTCGATTGCAAGCAACCGGTCTGCCATGAATTGGCCGTCGGTGCACCAAAAATTGTCGATTTGCTTGGCGATGCCAGCAAGGAATTTTTCCACAATGTCTGCCGTGGCCTCGATGCAATGGGTGTCGATTATGAATTAGCGCCGCGACTGGTACGCGGACTTGACTACTATGTCCACACTGTCTTCGAAGTGACGCACAGCGCGCTGGGCGCACAGGATGCATTGGCGGGCGGCGGACGCTATCAGATTACGCTGCCGGGCAGCAATAGTGCAATCGAGGGCATCGGCTTCGCCGCAGGCATGGAACGGCTGTTGATTGCGTCTGAAGCGCTTGGCAACAAAGTCGAGCCACAACCGGCCGCAGACACATATATCGCGACATTCGGCAATGACGCGATTGCCGCCGCATTGCATATCGCGGCACAGTTGCGCGCGCAATCCATCGGCGGACGCGTCCATGTCGATTTTTCCGGCCGCTCAATGAAGGGGCAATTGCGCGGTGCGAACCGCTCCGGCGCTCGCGCACTGCTCATCATCGGCGAAAATGAACTGGCCAATAATGTCATTGCCGCAAAGAATATGACCAACAGCGAGCAAGTCACGATTGCGCAAAGCGATTGTGCAGACTGGGTCAAGAGCGTGGTCGGGTAAAGTCAGCTGTAGCCAGACAGGCAAATCAAGCAACATCTTAAGGAATCGTAGAATACATGGATATCGTCAGCCGGATCAAAGAGCTAAAGAAGTCATTGAATGCGGTAATTCTTGCGCATAATTATGTCTGTTCTGAAGTGCAGGATGTGGCGGATATCACCGGCGATTCCCTGGGATTGTCAATAGAAGCCAGCAAGGTCTCCTCGCCGGTAATTCTGTTTGCCGGCGTGCGCTTCATGGCCGAGACGGCAAAAATCCTCTCGCCGAATGCCGAAGTGCTGCTGCCGGTGCCGGATGCCGGTTGCCCGATGGCAGATATGGCGGATGCCGCCGCAGTTGCGCAATATCGCCGCGAGCATCCGGATACAACGCTGGTCGCATACGTGAATACGACCGCGGCCGTCAAAGCAGAAGTCGATATCTGCTGCACATCCGCGAATGCCGACCGCGTAATCCGGTCACTCCCCCCCGATGCGAAAGTGATGTTCCTGCCCGACCGTAATCTCGGACGCAATACCGCATCTGCGCTCGGACGCAATATGGAGTATTGGCCGGGATTCTGCCCGACGCATAATCAGATTAAAGTGCAGGACATCCTCAATGCACGCGCTGCCCATCCGAATGCTATCGTTATGGCGCATCCGGAATGCCAGCCTGAAGTGATTGCACACGTCGATGTCGCACTCTCGACCGGCGGGATGATTAAATATGCCAAAGAAGCGCCTGCAGGTAGCGAATTTATCGTCGTCACCGAACATGGTATCATGCATCGGCTTGTGCTGGATAATCCGGATAAGCGCTTCTATACACTCCAGCCCGTGCCACTGTGCGTTAATATGAAGAAAATTACTCTCGAGTCATTATTGCACGCGCTGGAGACACACGAAGAACGTATCGAATTGCCCGAAGAACTCATGTCACGCGCACGCAAACCTATCGAACGCATGATTGCACTGTGATGACAAAATGATGTCACCACAGGTCAAATCCAGACAGCGCGTTGCTGAACACGCTGAGGTCTTCACTGCTGAACGTGAAGTCAAGGCAATGTGCGATCTAGTGGAAGACGAATGCCTGCGCATTGATTCTCGCTTCTTGGAGCCTGCTTGCGGTGACGGTAATTTCCTCGCAGAAATCCTGCAACGT
>CAVGNO010000139.1:0-2453 GCA_963630475.1 Blautia faecis
GCTCAGCGTTATGGAATGCGCAGTGTGTTGCGCGTCTGGAGGAGTATGCCAAACGTGTACCGCTGGTGATAATGAATCGTCATTGCAGTGATTTGGATTTTGCGGCGATTGGCGCAGACGACATTTTAGCGGGCAATATGGCTATCCAGCACTTGATCAAGCATGGTCACAAGCGCATTGCGGTATTGGTTTCCGAGCCGATGAACGGCACGATTCGCGAGCGCATCCGCGGCGTATGCAATTGTGCGCATCTATTCGGCGTTTCATGCGAAATTCTGGATTGCGGCATCAAGTGCGGCGATTATGCGCCCGACAAGACTTACCGGTATATGTGCGAACTTCTGAAGAAGAAGATTAATTTCACCGGCCTGGTCGGCGTCTCAGCGGACTCATTTGTCGGAACAGTCAATGCATGCTTGAATGCGGGTCTGGCAATTCCCGGCGATTTAAGCTTGGTTGCGATTGGCGACCGTCATATTGCCGAGATTCAGCATCCGCAACTGGATTGCGTGGACTTGAACAACGAGCAGCAGCTCACGTCAATCATCAAAGTACTTGCCGGCAGGCGCGAGCCGCTCACGCGTGAGGACTACTTTGAATTCTGCCGTCCGGAGCTAGTGATACACGGATCGGTCACCGCTCCGTGCAATGCATAAAAGTGATCAAAGGAGGATTAGATGCATAGCAACAACATAACTGAACTAGCCAATGCGGATGTCGTCATCTGCGGCGGCGGGCCATCTGGCGTAATTGCGGCGCTGGCGGCCGCGCGTCTTGGCGCAAAAGTCGTCCTGCTGGAGCAAACCGGATGCTGTGGCGGCATGGCGACAAGCGGATTAGTGCCGGCAGTCATTCACTTGTCGGACCGCAAGCACTGGGTCTCATCGGGCATGCCGCTGGAATTGATGCAGCAAATGGCGCAACGCATGGGATGCGACCACGTCGATCCGATCTGGCAGCATGTCAATCCGGAAATTCTCAAGCGCTTGCTTGATGAGCGGCTTGCCGAAGCACGCGTCGAAGTGCTGTTGTGCATGAAGATAGCGGCGGCGGAAGTCAGCGACGGCCGCGTGACAGCAGTGCTGGCCGCCGGATGCTGCGGATTGCGCCGCATTACCGGCAAAGTATTCATTGACTGCACAGGCGACGGGTTGCTCTCGATGTTGGCGGGCGCATCCTTCGAATACGGCGATGCATCCGGCAATGTCATGAGCCCGACATTATGCGTGCAATACTCAAACATCGATCTTGATGCAGTGCAGAAAGCCGGCGTCCGCGGCGACCATGTCGGAAGACTGTGGATGGAGCACAAAGCGGAAATTCCGCTGGACGAGTACCACATTGTCGGCATTTCCGAATATGGGTACGCCAGCGGTTCGGGCAATCTCGGCCATGCATACGGCGCAAATCCAATGGACGAGCATTCCTTGAGCCAAGCGTACGCAGAAGGCCGCCGTGTCGCCAAAATCATCTATGACTTCTATCACCGTTTTGTCCCCGGCTTTGAAAGAGCTGATCTAGTCAATACCGCATCACTGCTCGGCGTACGCGAGAGCCGCCGCATCAGCTGCGATTACCAGCTGACAATTGACGACTACCGCGCGCGGCGGCATTTTGATGACGACATTGGCAGTTTTTACTATCCGGTTGATATCCACTCTTCAAGCGCAGATGCTTCCGAGCAGCAAGCGGTCGAGGAACGCATGAAATCAACTTCATACGAACCAGGAGAAAACTACGGCATTCCCTATCGGTCACTTGTCGTCAAAGGGATTGACAACTTGCTTGTCGCGGGGCGTTGCATTGGCACCGACCGCGCGATGATGGCAAGTGTCCGCGTAATGAGCGGCGCAATGATTACAGGACGTGCGGTCGGATTTGCCGCGGCATTGGCCGCAGAAAACACCGGCGCAGTCCGTGCAATCGCATTCTCTCAACTGCGGCGGCATTTGCTTGACGACGGCGCATATCTATCATCAAAACAGGAGGATTGAACCATGGCAAATCTTCACAAAAAAAACAATCATAACAACTTCACACTAATTGAGTTACTCGTTGTAATCGCAATAATTGCGATATTGGCGTCAATGCTATTACCGGCATTGCAGAAAGCGCGTGAGAAAGCGCGCACAATCAGTTGCACGAACAACCTCAAGCAGCTAGCATTGGCAGCAAATATGTATTTGCAGGACAACAAAGACATCACTCCGGCGCCGCTCACCACAGCTGGCAAGCGCTGGCGGCAAGTGTTTTTGCCATATATGGAATCGGTACCGGAGGAGACTTACACTGAAAATACGAAATTCTATTTTCAATTCCAATGCACTGCTGCATTGACGCGTGACAGCTCGGTAGACCGCCGTTCATACAGCTATGTCATGGTCGATTTGCCGCAGAATACCTCCAAGGGCTGGACACTCTCGCGGATTACCGAGACATCCAATACCGCGATG
>CAVGNO010000139.1:2515-5499 GCA_963630475.1 Blautia faecis
GTGGCATCCTCTGGCCGATGCTTGATGCGAATGTGTGGCGTGTAACTAATTGCGGAGTATAACCATGAACAAACAGCGACTAATCTTGTTCGCGCTATTTGCGCAAATAGCCATCCTCTCCGCCGAAGTCATTTTCCATCAGGATTTTGCCAATGGCGTTGATGGATGGAGCCTGCTGAAGCACGAAAATGGCGTTGCGGTGGATGAGCGCACGGCGTTGAAGCCGGGGCAGTATTGCGCGAAATTGGCGCAAGTCGAAGTGACTGCCGGCGATGTGCTCACATACGATGCGGAAATCAAGATGGCAGCGCCATTGAAGCAAGGCAAGTACCGCATCTGCGCAGCAGTGTTTGATGCACAAGGCGGCAATCTCGCGCTGCTCACATCCGGGGATGCATTGCAAGAAGCGCAGGACTGGACTCACTTGCGTCATGTCTTCAAAGTCCCCGCAAATGGCAAGTTTCTGCAATTGCGCCTTGTCCATAACGGCATTGGAAAAGTCCTGATTCGCAATGTTGAATTGCGCAAGCCGGCGGAAGACAGCTTCGAACGCCAGTTAGTGCCAAATTACGCGGGGACACTCGAAGAGAGGAAGATTCTGCACGACTGGTCACTGAAGTGCTCGGGCGAAGTCGCTGTACGCGCATCACTGGATTACACAGACAAACCGAAGGATGCTAGATACAGCATTTGCATGGTGCGCGACAATCCATTCCTGCCCGAAGCAGTCTCAACCGTCGAGAGCATCGTCGAGGATTCGCGCCCTGCGCCTGCGCCGTTGCGTGAAATCGCGCAAGTGTCACTCTATGTGCGGAATTTCCATCAAAATGGCAAGGCCTTCAGCATGGCCGTACGGTTTGGCGAAGTACTGTCCGGCTGGGGGCCGATGAAGAATTTCTGGATCGCCGAAGTCCCGATGCCGAAGGACGACAAATGGCATTGCATCGCGCTGAACGCTACTGATTTCAAGCCAAAGACCGGGCGCTGGGGTAATCCGCAATGGAAAAATGCCGATGGGATGTACTTCTTCATCGATTTTGCCGGCGTCGGCGAATCAGGCATCAAGGTAGCGGATGTCGAAATCAAGTATACTGACGGCACAGTTGGCCGACCGTTTGAAGCATGGCGCGATCCATTCTGGTACTTCCCAGCGCAAGTCGAAAAGAAGATCCAGTTGCCGGAATTGCAATGGCAGAATGTTCATGGCAGCGGAATCTACTTCCTGGATTCAGCGCGCGGACAGCAGCACTTCCTGAGCATCAAGAGCGTCCTGCCCAATCTTTCGATTCAATCCAATGTCTATCTGCGCAATTTGATTGCGGCGCGGCAGTGGCTTCTCGATCACAAGATGAGTGCGGGCTATCAGAATGCGACGCCATATCTCTGGCAAGCAGCGGTTGAGCGCGATGCACTCGCAGTGCCATTGGACAGCTATGAGATGCTCAATGAGCGTCACCACAAGCAGGATTACACTTCGGAGCGCTGGAATGAAATCTGGAAAATTGTCGCAGAGCGTTTCGGGAAATACGGCATTCCGGAGTACCAGACAATCGACTCGAATTTCCGTGTGCAGCCAACCATAATCGACCGCGCATTACCATCAATCCTGAATGAGAAGGATGGCGGCATTGTCCTCACGTCTGGCAAGACAATCCACTTCTGGGATTATTTCAGCTCATACACAGGCCGGCGCTGGCAGCCCGAGGAGCTCGGCTACAAATCCTGGGATGAGCATCGGACTGTTCCGGTGAATCTGTATGCCAATGGTAGCGCACCGCATATCACGCGTAAACGCGGCTACTTGGACATGGCCGTGCGCCACTACTGCTTTGTGCGCTTCTACAATGGCGCAGCGCGCGAATTTGCCAAATATGGCGTGCGTTTCTTCCTGATGAACAATGGCGATGACTGGCGCAATGGCAATGACTGGCTCTGGAATGTGCGCTCGCTATGCAACGGCGGATTTGTCGATGAGAACTACTTCTACCATCCACGCACTGTGTTGAAAGCGTTGCACTTGGGGCTTGTCCACAAGCTGGTCTTCGACAACAGCGGCGTCAAGCATCGTCTGATTGGCGAAAGCGGCAAAGGCGGCCACGGCGTCATCTACTGGGCACCGGAGTACTCCTACGCTGCGCTCTTTGCTGTGAATGCGGCGACGCGCTATGATTCATTTGAAATGGACTGGCCGAGCGAAGAGCTCTACGAGAATCTCGATAAGACGGATGACTACCAGTACAACCGCTTCCGCGACTATTGGGTGAAGAGCATCGCATACAATCATGCAGTCATCGAAGATGAATTGCAGCCAATTATGCCGATGGAACGCGTATTGTCACTGCAGGAGACGCGCGCAATGTATGCGGGTGAGCATCCGCGGAAAATGAGTGTCGCGGCCGAAAAACACTCAATGCCCGTCAGCCGAATCATGCCGGGCATGCTGAATGACGCAGTCTTGCAGAATGCATCCATCATCATCAACGACTGCTATGCACTGCCCGAAGGCATGGCTGAACGCTTGGTCAGCTGGGTACGCGGCGGCAAAGGGCGCATCCTACTCCTGCACGGCGTCAGTGCAGGCCGTAAAATTGACGGCACGATGTGGAGCGAAGCATTCGGCTGGAATAAAGTCTCGATGAATGCGCCAGATCAATTTGCAGACACATTGGGCAAATTGCGCTTCCAGAATGGCCGGACATTTGCTGAAAAGAATGGCGAAGTCATCTTCAAGGATGCAAATGGCGCAGTATTGAGCTACTACCCGCAGGAAAATGGATCCGGCATCTACTTCTACAGCCAGACGCCAGGCATCGATCCCAACCGCGATGCGCGAATCCTCAAGGCCGTCCTCAAACGCCACAATATCGCATTGCCGCTCGTCAGCGACGGCAATAACCTCTATGTCCGCGGATACCAGGGCAAAATCGGTAAAGTATTCACTGTGTTCGACAAGAAATCACTTGACGCATACAAGTGGGTCTACG
>CAVGNO010000140.1:0-5449 GCA_963630475.1 Blautia faecis
TTAGGCCGGGGACAAGCCGCCGGCCCTACTTGTTCTGTGCCCGGGGCGCAAGCTCCGGGAATGTATGGGGAAATGGCATTTTATTTCAGCGTGGATGCGATGTATTCTTCGATTACATTGCGTTCCGGGTTCAATTCGACTTTGCGCAATGGCAAGCCCAGCAACGCATTCAATGCGGGATGCTGTGCGAGAGATTCATCGCCAAGCGCTTGGCCGATTGCGGCAGGGAATTTACCGGGATGCGCAGTCTCCAGACACAGCGTCGGGATGCCGGCAATCATATTCGCCTCTGCGACACCGACACCGACTGCGCCGTGCGGATCAAGCAGATACTTGTGGGTATTCCAGTATTTCCGGATGGTCTCCAGCGTAAGCGCGGTATCACCGCGATCGGCGGCAAAACGCGGATCTGCGCCATCAATCTTGATAGACTTCCCAGCAGCAAACTCCGCCATTAGTGTCTTCACGCGTTCGCTGTCACAACCGACGCGATAGTAGAGATAGCGCTCGAAATTGCTGGCGACCTGGATGTCCATCGAAGGCGAGAGCGTCGGATGGACACTTCCGCGTTCATAGACGCCGGTATTGAAGAAGCGGGAGAGGATGTCATTTTCGTTTGTCGCCAGAAGCAGCCGGAGCACCGGCGCGCCCATCTGACGCGCAATGAATCCGGCGAAGATGTCGCCGAAATTGCCGGTCGGCACTGCGACTTGCACTGCAGTGCGTGTTCCGCGTGCATCTTGGACACGGAATGCGCCCCAGAAGTAGTAGACGACTTGCGCGAGGATGCGCGCCCAGTTCACTGAATTGACCGCGCCCAAATGATATTGCTGCTTAAATGACAAGTCGTTGAAGACTTCCTTGAGGACGCGCTGGCCATCATCGAATGTCCCTTGAATTGCGATGCAGTGGACATTGCTGTCCGGCACGGTCGCCATCTGGCGTTCCTGCAGCGGACTCACACGGCCATTGGGATACATGATGAAGATTTCGATACCATCTTTGCCGCGAACGCCGTGAATAGCTGCGGAGCCGGTATCGCCACTCGTCGCACCCAGGATGCAGAGTTTTCCGCCACGATGCTTGAGGACGTATTCGAATAGATTGCCCAGAAATTGCAGAGCGACATCCTTGAATGCCAGCGTCGGCCCATGGAAGAGTTCTGCGACATAGAGGTCGTGGTTATCCAGCGGCTTAACCGGTACGACATCCGGACTATCAAATGTCGCATAGCTGCGTGCAATCAGCGCTTTGAGCTCATCTTCCGGGATTGCGTCACCGACAAATGGCTTCATCACTTCGAATGCCAGATCGGGATAGCTCAATGTGCGCCAAGCTTCCAGCTGTCCGGCGGTGAGCTGCGGGATCTCGCATGGCACAAGCAATCCGCCGTCATTGGCCAATCCCATCATCACGGCGTCAATAAAATTCACCGGAGCAATTCCGCCGCGTGTACTGCGGTATAGAGCACTGTTTGGAGCAGAAGACATGACCAAATCCTTGTTTAGAGTTACGCGTTTCCTTGAGCAGTTGTATCGCCGCTAATTTTTCCATCGAAGTCCTCCGCGATAATCCAAACCGCAGATGGGGGATTATATTAGCGGAGTTTGTTCCTAAATCAGAAGTGTTGCTTTGCAGTTCTTCGGTCAGGACGATAATTTTGCGGCTTCCTGCGTAATATAATTTGCAGTATACAGCTCTTCTTTAAGACACGCGACTATGCCATCTAAAAATGTCATCTTTCTTGCTCCAGGATTTGAAGAAATTGAAGCAATTGCAGCTATTGACATCTTTCGTCGCGTAAAAGAAGAAATTGTGCTGTGTGCAGTAACCCGAGACAAAAGCCGCACTGTCACCAGTGTGCGCGGTCTCGAAGTCAATTGCGCCGCAGTGCCTGAAGAGCTCAATCCTGCGGATTTCAATCTGGTTTATCTACCCGGCGGCATGCCTGGCGCGGCCAATCTGGCAGACGATAAACGCGTCACCGACTTTGCGCGCGCTGTCTACAAAAATGGCGGATACTGCTGCGCAATCTGCGCTGCGCCGATGGCATTGGATTGCGCCGGATTATTCACCGACGAGACTGAATACACATGCTACCCCGGAATAGAAGAAATAATTCGCCACGGGCACTACACCGGCGAACGCATCCAGAAGTCCGGGCGTATCATCACGGCAAACGGTCCGTCTGCAGCCATACCGTTTGCGCTTGAGATTCTGCGCAATATCGGCCATGCACAGGAAGCGGACAATCTGGGCAAAGCAATGCTTCTCTAAATCTACTACAAAAAAGCGACAACTGTGAAAGCTTTTAACGCCATCTTCAAACAGACGATCCGCGCTGCAATGCGCTCGAAAGTCTTTATTGTCCTGTTTATCCTCATCCTGATTTCGGTTATCGGTCTGCCATTGACTATCAAAGGCGACCGCACCGCCGCGGGGTTGGTGCAGATTTCGCTGACATATTCGCTAAATGTCGTGATTGCGCTAATTTCGGCATCCACGCTGTGGTTAAGCTGTGCGCAGCTTGCGACCGAAATCGAGGGATACAATATCCACATGGTCGTCAGCAAACCATGCGCGCGCTGGAAGATCCTGCTAGGCAAATTCTGCGGTATCTTCCTGATGCATGCGCTGATGCTGGCAGTGTCTATGCTGCTCATCTATGGCCTCACGCTCTATCGCCTCCATAGCGGCCTTGTCCATAATGACTTCACGCAGGAGGATATGGAAAAATTGCGCCAGGAGACACTCGTCGGGCGCCGTCAATATCGCCCGTTGCCCGCGCAATTGGGAAGTATGCTCAATGAAGAATATGATAAACGCGTACGCGACGGCCGCATCAATCCGAATGACGACAAGAAGACCGTGATGGAGGGCTTGCGTGCGGAGCTCGTGCGCCAGATCATGCGCAATATCACGATCGAGCCCGGAAAGGATTACAGCTGGACATTCGAAAATGTGCAATTTCCGCGCAAGGACTCGCCGCTTTATCTACGTTTCCGCCTTTATACTGGCGACATCTCGGATACAGATCAGCGCCAGATTCCCGTCGATTGGGGCTTCGAAGTATATAATGACAAGGATGGCAAAGCGATTCCGCATACTGGTTCGACCTACCCGCAGATCTGGTATTCGATGCTGACCAACCAGCCTTTCTCGATGCCGGGCGGTAGCTGGCAGGAGCTCTCAACCGTTGATCCGGCAGTCTCCAGCACGATAAGCGCAACGAATTTCCCCGTGAGCTCTTCCATGATTATCAATGAAAAAGCGAATCACCGCGTTGTGCTGACATTCCGCAACTACTCCAATATCAATCTTCCCGATGCGAAGATGATTCCTGCGGATAACCCGGATGCGCAGCAGCAATACCGCACGCTCGTCAGCAAAAACACCGCTATATTCCAAGTCGTCGATGGGCCGATTCTGCTTTGCAAAGTCACGGGATTCTTCAACAACTTCCTGCGCACGATGATCATGGCTATCTTCCAATTGGCATTCCTCGCGGGACTGGGTTGCACTGTCGGTGCAATCTTCTCGACGCCAGTCGCAGTATTTGTCGCAATCTCCTATATTGTCATCGGAATGGTCGTCCCTGCGGCGATTGATGCGCCGCTGACGAATGAAGACGGCTCGTATATCTACACCAGCGTGCCGCAGCGGATTGCGCACTACATGGCGCGCGGAGTCGGAATGCTCGTCGTCACCGTCGATGACTTGGATTGCACATCCAGTCTGGCCAATGGGCGCTTGGTCGAGCTCTCTGAAATCAACGGCGCATTCTGGAAAGTGCTCGTATTGCGCACTGGCATCATCATGTTGCTGGGCGCAGGAGTCCTCCATCGCCGCGAACTCGGATTAGTCATACGCCGAGCAGTGTAACGAGACGCGCATAATTTACTATTATTCAGATTTTCAACATGAAGAATAGCTTCAGCAAAATTTTAACCATACTCGCAGTGATGGTCGCGCTATTGTGCTCGCTGTCATTCTTCCAGAATCGGATGAACGGCATTCGTGCGACATATCACCTCACGGACAACACGCCGCTGGAGAATGCGCCGCCGATGGTCGCTTTCACCAGCATTGCGCTTGGCGGATTCCGCGGACTGCTCGCCGACTATCTCTGGCTACGCACCGGCAAGATGCAAGACGAAGGGAAGTACTACGAGATGGTGCAGCTGGCGGACTGGATTGTCAAGTTGCAGCCGCGTTTCACCGGCGCACACGCATTCCTCGGCTGGAATATGTCCTATAACGTCTCGGTCACATTCACCAACTTCGAAGACCGCTGGCGCTGGGTCAAGCGCGGCATTGAGCTCATTCGCGACGAAGCACTGGAATACAACCCCGGCGACCCGGAACTCTTCCGTCAATTAGGCTGGATTTATCAGCATAAGATGGGCGCGGAATTGGATGACGCAAACCTCTACTACAAGACCCAGATGGCCGAGGAGATGATTCGACTCTTCGGCGATTACTACGAACAATGGGAATTGCTGGACAAAGCGCCGCTCAATGAGACGAAGCTACTGGCCGTGCTGGATGACAAAGCGGACAAATTCAAGGCGTTGCTTGTCTCATTCGGGCTGGATTTCCGCAAGCTGGAGATACTCTTCCGCGAAAAAGCCGTCATTCCGGAGCAATACAACGGCCAGGATTTCCGCAAGCGCTTCGATGAGCTGGGGATTACTGAGCCAGTTGAGCTCTGTCTGCGCCATCGGTGGATGGTATACAAATACCGCTTGGATCCGCAGATTATGATGAAATGCAATAATAAATTCGGGCGGCTGGACTGGCGCCTTCCCGAAGCGCACGCAATCTACTGGGCGGAACGCGGACGCGAAAAGTGGTTTGCCGAGAGCGCGCAATTCAAACGCCTCTCCTGCGACCGCATGATCTTCCAAAGCCTCAATGCGGCATTCCGCACTGGAAAGCTCCTCTATCTCAAGGGCGATTTGCGCACGCTTCAGATGACACCGAATTTCGCGGTTGCGGATAGCGCGGATGCCGAATATCGCATGGTCGATGAGAAGTATCCGGAGCTCAACAACCTCGGCCCATACATCAACTTCCTAGTCGATGGCATTGTACGCCTCTACAGCTTCGGCTATAAGAAGAAAGCCGCGCAGTGGTTCGAAAATGGCAAAGCGCGCAATCCCGACCGCATCAATGGCGATCTCGAGCAGTTCGTGCTTAAGGAAATTACGGAAGACATGCAGAGTGCATCGCGCCATCAAGCACAAGCAATTGTCCAGAGCTACCTCTTCCAAGCATACACATTCCTGGCGTATGCCGAAAATGAAGACAGCGACGAGTATAAGACATTCGAAGCGCAGACACTGCTGGCCAAGCAATGCTATGACCACTATGCAAAATTCGTCAGCGGCACCGAGCTGCGGCGCGGTCTCCCGCCATTTGATGAAATGCGCAAAACTGCGTTAGGGAC
>CAVGNO010000141.1:0-5420 GCA_963630475.1 Blautia faecis
ACTTCGTCATTTCTCAGTCACGTACTCCCGGTACGCTCCTTCGAAATTCCTAGTTCTGACGCACAACTCTCTAACTCCACGGATTCAGGATATATTAAGCAAGACGACGCGATACCGCAGAATTCCGATGTATCGGGGCTCTGCGGTATTTTGTATAGAACAACAATTTGAATGCGCGATGCTCGCATCATCCCAGTTTGGACACGGTGGCCCCGGGCTGGGGATACAATATAAAGAATCCACCCAAAAACAAAATAAGGAAAACAGACAGAACAAAATAAGGAGTCATGGCAGATGTGCCGTGGCGTTTTTTAACGGTGATTTTATGATTGCGAACAGCAAGACCTTTTGGAAGTATGTCGCTCCTGCAGTGGGCGGAATGCTGATATGTGGCTCTTACAGTATCGTAGATACGATCTTTGTTGGACAGGGCTTGGGTGATATTGGCCTGGCAGGCGTTGCACTGACCTGGCCGATCGAAATGACAGTAGGCGCACTGGCATCAATGATGGGCAGTGGCGCCGGCGTGATGATTTCACAAGCACGCGGTGCGAAGGATGAGAAGCAAGCACGACGCATCTTCGGCAATATGCTGATACTCGAAGTAATCGCCATTGTGCTGTGCACACTGGCTCAAGTAGTCGGAATCCTGCCAATATTGCATGCATTGGGCGCAAATGACGCACTGATGCCGACCGCGTATGCATACGCATTTGTGATGATTTTCTCGACGCCATTCAATTTTGCGATGAACGCTGGCATGGAAGTCATTCGCAATGATGGTCATCCTGTTGTTGCGATGATATATCAATGCATCGGATTAATCGCGAATATCATCCTCGATTACTTGTTTATTTTAGTCTTCCCGTGGGGCGCGGGTGGCGCGGCTGCGGCAACTGCGGCCAGTATGGCAATTGCGGCTTTGTGCTGCACTGTTTACTTCTTTACGCCATTCACCAGTCTCTGCAAGAAATTGCGCGAGAATTTGAAGCTTAACGGCAAGCTCTCGCGGACAATCTGCTGGACCGGGCTGCCCATCTTCGGCAATACGCTCTCGATTGTCGCGATGATGGCGATGCATAACTGGCAAGCGCTCAAATACGGCCATAATGCGGGGCTTGCGGCATATACTGCGGTTGCGACAATTGAGTCGCTGGGCTCAATCCTCATGACCGGGCTTGCGGGTGGTATCCAGCCGCTGGTTGCTGCAGCACACGGCTCCGGAGACATAAAAGCGCAACGGTGGTTTGTGCGCTACGCGTATGCGATCGCATTGGCCAGCGGGGTTGTCCTGATGCTCTTCTGCTATGGCATGCGCTATCAAATCGCGAGATGGATTGGCCTCTCCAACGAAGTGATCCATCTTGCCGCACACGGCATCCTGCTTAGCTCGCCCGCATTCATCCTGCTCGGCATCATCCGTGTCGCCGCATATTATTATCAATCCACCGAACGCATCGGCGCATCGTCATTGTTGATTTACGGCGATGCATTCTTCGCGCTGCCGATATGTCTTTTCACACTGCCGATTTGGCTGGGCATGAACGGCATCTGGCTGTCAATGCCAGCGTCACGCGTAATTCTCCTGCTGATGCTGATCGTGCTGCTCGTGAAAGACAAGCAGAAATAAGCGAAGCTAAAACTGATTCCGTGAAGTTAGAGAGTGTTGCGTCAAAATCAACTCCACGGAATCATGACGCATTTTTCGCGTAATTGCCGACAGTAGAATGTCTACTGAATATATTACAGGCATTATGCGAAAAATGCTGACTATTCTATTCACAGCGTTGCTGTTTTGCTGTGCCGGTGCCGTCAATGCAGACGAATTGCTCGTTAATGCCAACGAAGTATCGCACGATGTCAAAGACGGCGTCGCCAATCTCAAAGGCAATGTCGAAGTGCATTATGGCGCAATCGTGCTCAAATGCAATGAAGCGCAAATCAACCAGGAAAGTGCGGATTTTGTCGCCAATGGCGATGTCGAAATCCGCATGGATGACGGGACTTCCTGGCGCTCGCAATCGCTGAAAGGCAATTTCAAAAGCAAAGCGATTTCCTTCGGACCCTATCGTCTGGACGGCGAAGTCTGGCATGCCGGCGGCGATGACGCAGAAACCGCGTCCGACGGATCGCGAATTTTGCACAATACGTGGCTCTCGACTTGCGATTGCGCAACGCCGCATTATTCAATCGGCGCAAATAAAATTGTCTATCATGAAGATGACCGCACATTCACTGCAAAGCACGCGGTATTGCGGCTTTTCGGTGTGCCGATCTTCTATTTCCCCATGCTCTATGGTTCGACCGACAATACCACTGGTATCATCGTAAAGCCCGGCTACTCCGGCAAACGCGGCATATACTTGCGTCTCGGCCGTATCTGGAAACATGGCGAATCCGGCGACAGCCAGCTCTTTGCCGACTTGATGAGCAAACGCGGCATCGCGCTGGGCGAAAGCACGACATATAATACCGGCAATCGCGAAATCGCAACCGACATCTATGGATTGCATGACCGCGATACCACCGAGACCGAATCCGGATGGGACCGCAGATTCAAGAGCAAAGACGACCGCTACCGCATCCATCTCTATTGGCGAGAAATGCTCAATGACGAATGGACTCTGCGGCTGAATTTCGACAAACTCTCCGATATCTCAATGCTCGAAGACTGGTTCCGCCGCGATTACCGCCACTGGCATCAGCCAAAATCCTTCGCGGACTTGAGCTATGATGGCAGCTGGTTCAACTTCGCACTCGACGTGCGCCCGCGTGTCAATACATTCTATACTGTCGGCGAACGCCTCCCCGAAGCACGCCTAGTTGTCCCGCAAATGCGGCTTTATGACGACTTCCCACTGGATTATGCATCGGAAAACAGCGCGGGATTCTACTCGATGAAATGGCGGAATAACGAACGATCCCGTGCATCATTTATCGATCCGTACTACTATGACGAGACGATTCACGGCGATCCGGCCGACTACAGCGCATTCCGCGCCGACACACTCCATACATTCAAGCTGCCCTTCGACATCGGCGATGCTATCACACTCACACCGCGCGCAAGCTTCCGCGCAACGAGCTACTCACGCACGAGCAAACGTAAAATCAGCGAAGAGCAACTCGCGGATGTCATCGACGCCGACAATCCGGATCGGCCACGCATCAAAAGTAGCGTTGTCAATTACGACCGCGAAGGTGGTAGCCGCACGCGTTTTGCGACTGAATTCGGCATCGAAGCACACACAAAATTTATCGGCGACTGGGATTTGGGAATCCTCCACTTCGGGCCGCGGCCTCTATATCGCCATGTCATTGAGCCGTATGCGAATTACACATTCGCGCCGAGCCCTAGCGTAGATCGCGACAATCTCTATTTCTTCGATGAAATCGACCGTCTCACACGACAGAATTTCCTGCGTCTCGGACTGGATCAGCACTGGCAATATATGCCTGCAGACGGCAATGGCGAAATCAAGACGTTCATGAGCTGGGAGAACTACTTCGATTTGCATTTCGACCGCGGCGAAGAAACCGACCGCTATCCCGGCGACTGGGGCAGCCGTTTCACTATCTCCATAGATGACCACCTCTCATTCAACTTAGCGAGCGTTTATGACATCGGTGCGGGAAATCTCCAGCGCGGTGAAATCGGCTTCCACTTCTCTCTCCCCGAAGAGGAATTCATCCAATTCGGCACACGATACGTCTACCGCAACAAACACCGCTCCCGCTCCGCGTACTCAATGGGATCCTCGCTTGTGGATTTCTCCGGCGAAAGTAGCTATATCAAGAAACACTTCGAGAGCGCAGACACAATTTCAACTACACTCACAATTCCGTTCAACTCCATCACGAGTCTCGAAATTAATACCGAATACGATTTCGAAAACAACCGCTTCGCCGAACACTCATACTATCTGACGCGGCAAATGCACTGCTGGACACTCGTCGCGGGTGTCGGTTGGGAATACGGCGACTTCGCCGCAATGATCATGCTGCGCCTCACCGCATTCCCAAATGTCAAGCTGGATCTGAATATATAACCGCACTCGAAGAATGTCCTATCTACGATACTTCTTCTTCCCGAAACTCAATCGGTGGTTCTTTATCCGAATCACCGTATTGGCACTGCTCACATTCCTGTGCTGCCGGTTTGTCGTCACCCCTGCGTGGACCAATGGCGCAAGCATGGTGCCCACTTACGCAGAACACCAGCTCCTGCCAGTCTGGCGCCCCGCATACTGGTTCAAAAGCCCGCAGCCGGGCGATGTCGTTATGGTGCGCTATCTCGGACAACGCACATTCTTCCTCAAACGCGTCGTCGCAACCGCAGGACAAACGGTCGAATTCCGCCAGGGATACCTGTATATCAACGGCGAAAAATGCGAAGCGTCGTGGGCGCATCTGACACCATGCGACTGGGAAATGCCGCCACGCGTCGTGCCGGAAGGCGAAATCTATGTGATTGGCGATAACCGCGCGATGCCGATCGAACAACACCGCTTCGGCCACGTCTCCATCAAACGCATCATCGGCGCGCCGCTGTGGTAAAATCAGCCAGCGCGTGATGCCGCAATCACGGCTTGACCGAGGCAGACCGCCCCCCATACCCCAACATGCGCACAAAAATCCCGGAATGTAGGGCCGAGGCTTGTCCTCGGCCTCACATCGGGCAATGACGATATTGCGGTCCGACATCGCGTATCTGGGGAAAATATTGCAAAAACGCCGCACGTGATGCATCATACATTGCCAGCGCGTGATGCCGCAATCACGGCTTGACCGAGGCAGACCGCGCCGTCATTTGGCGGAGTCATGGAGTGCATAAGCACTTGGAAGCCATCGTCAAGCAATCTTGTACGCAGCAATTTGCACAGCAAAGTATTTTGAAAGACGCCGCCGCTGATCGCAATCGTATTCAGTTGCGTTTGATCGCGCAAGAGCACGGCGGTTTCCGATGCATATTGCGCTAGCGATTGATGGAAATGCAACGCAAGTGCATCGATTGCAACCCCACTGCGGCGGCCAGCAGCGAGCTGTTTGAGCAATGCAGCAGATGGCAGAATGAACATGCCTTCGGCATCGCGATATGGCGCAAGCATTGATAATGATGCGCATTGCCCTGCGTCATAAGCGCGTTGCGCAGCGAATTGCAGCGTCATTGCCGCTTCGCCTTCGAATGTAGATTGCCGGCAGAGTCCAAGAATTGCGGCCGCGGCATCAAAAAGCCGTCCCGCACTCGTCGAAAGCACGGTATTGATATGATTTTTGCACATCATGCGAATCATCTTCAATTCCTGCGGTGTGCATAACGCAAATTCCTGCGCAATACGGATTGCGTCTGCTTCTGCGACTGCCGGGCCGCAAAGAATTGCGGTCGCGATACGCCAGCCTTCGCGCGCAGAAGCATCGCC
>CAVGNO010000142.1:0-4472 GCA_963630475.1 Blautia faecis
GTGTTGCCGTCTGCAGAGTCTGGCAAAAATCGTCGATGTTCAGAATTGCACTATCGGCCATCTTGCTTTTGCCGCCGAGGAGAGTCAGGGAGAGCTGTTCACTTTGCTGGCTTGCAAGCGTCGCCAATACTGATGCGATTGCTGCAGCGAAGGAAAATTTATTACATGGCGATGACTCGCCGCAATAATCCATCGACGCAGTTGCATCGATGATGAAGTGGACGCGCAGGATTGTGTCGGGCGATTGAGTGCGGCAAAACAGCGCGTCTGTTCGCGCATAGAGATGCCAGTCCAATTGCCGCAAGTCATCGCCGGGCGAATATGGATTATACTGGATGAATTCGCGTCCTTGGCCTCGGCTACGGCTAATATGCAATCCATTGCGGATGAAGAATCCTGCGGCATTTTGTGCACTGATGCGATATGATGACAGTTGCGCAAGCCACTGTCGCCAGAGATGGTCCGAGTCGTGATTGCTCATTTGAGTTTAAGCAGCTGGTCGCGTAGCATCGCAGCGCGTTCAAATTCGAGTGCTTGTGCTGCTGCTTGCATCTCTTCTTCCAATTCGCGGCGCACTTCAAGGATATCGTAGGACTGATTGGCATTCTTGACCACGGCTTCTGCGGTCTTATTTGCCGTGTCATGGACATGGAGGCTGGCTTGAACCGCGCGTTTAATCGTCTTTGGCGTAATATGATTGGCTTTGTTATACGCCATCTGGCGTTCGCGATGCTTCTTCGTCACTTTGAGCAATTTGACGATGGAGTCGGTCATCTTATCCGCATAGAGGATAACGCGGCCATGGTCGTTACGTGCTGCGCGTCCTGCGGTCTGCGTCAAGCTCGTTTCGGAACGCAGGAAGCCCTCTTTGTCGGCATCCATCACGAGTACGAGTGCCACTTCGGGGATATCGAGCCCTTCACGGAGGAGGTTGATGCCGACCAGACAGTCGAAATCGCCAGAGCGCAAGCTGCGGATAATTTCGACGCGTTCCAATGCGTCCAACTCGGAGTGTAGATAGCGGCTGCGCAGACCGACTTTGCGCAGATATTCGGAGAGGTCTTCAGCCATGCGCTTGGTAAGCGTTGTGACCAGCACGCGCTCATGCTTTTCCGCCATCGTGCGTATCTCCTCGATCGCGTCATCGACTTGATTGGCAATCGGGCGGATTTCGACTTCGGGATCAAGCAACCCAGTCGGCCTGATGATTTGCGGAATCGGCACAGTGTGCTCGCGTTCAAATGGCCCCGGCGTCGCGGTCGTGAAGAGGATATTGCGCTGCAGTGCGGAAAATTCGTCGTAGGAGAGCGGGCGGTTGTCCAATGCGGATGGCAAGCGGAAGCCGTTGTCGATGAGGACTTGCTTGCGGTTGCGGTCAGCGTGTTGCATCGCGTGAATTTGCGGCAGTGTCGCGTGTGATTCATCGACAATCGTGAGGAAGTCATCCGGGAAGTAGTCGATGAGTGTAAAGGGGCGGCTACCCGCAGGACGTGCAGAAAGAAAACGCGAATAATTCTCAATGCCCTGGCAATATCCGACTTCGTTGAGCATCTCGATGTCGTAGTTCGTGCGTTCGTGAATGCGCTGTGCTTCGACGAGGCGGCCTGCGCGCTCGAATTTTTCGACTTGCGCGGCTAATTCACGCCGAATCTCGGGTATCGCGGCTTGAATCCGGTCTTTTGCAGTGACAAATAGCTTGCATGGAAAAATCGTCGCTTGCGTGACACGCTCGATTTCAGTTCGGCTCATTGCATTATAGCGCACCATGCTGTCAATGCGGTCGCCCCAGAATTCAATGCGCAGGAAGTCCTCGCGGTGGGAGAGATAGACATCGACTGTATCGCCGGTGGCGCGGAATTGCCCGCGTTCGGGCGCCAAGTCATTGCGTGTATACTGCAATTCGATGAGCTTACGCAAGAGGGCGTCGCGGTTCATATCCTGGTCGATCACGACTTCCTGTTCCATTGAGGCAAAATCCTGCGGATCGCCCATATTGTAGAGACATGAGACCGAGCTGACGACGATGACATCGCGGCGTTCGAGCAATGCGCCCGCTGTGGACAGCCGCAGACGCTCCAATTCGTCGTTGATTGCCGAGTCCTTCGCGATATATGTGTCAGTCGCTGGAATATATGCTTCCGGCTGATAGTAGTCGTAATAGCTGACGAAGTACTCGACGGCATTATGCGGGAAGAAGCTCTTCAGCTCGCTGTAGAGCTGTGCCGCCAGCGTTTTGTTATGCGAGATTACGAGGGTCGGACGCTGCATCGCGGCAATCACATTCGCCATTGTGAATGTCTTGCCGGAACCGGTGACGCCTTGCAATGTGATATAGCGCTGATTGCGTTTGAGCCCCTTGAGTATTGCGTCA
This sequence comes from Blautia faecis, assembly GCA_963630475.1. GTDB lineage: Bacteria > Verrucomicrobiota > Lentisphaeria > Oligosphaerales > Oligosphaeraceae > CAKUJM01. The sequence continues at coordinate 2,372 of CAVGNO010000142.1, forward strand.
ATTGCTTCAGGCTGATCGCCAGCTGGCTCAAATTTTGAGACCAGAGAAAATAAATCTGCCATAATGAGTCGTCAATCCTCTTGTAATGGCAATGTGATTGTCTGACGCCGCACACACCAGCAATTATAGCATATTGTGACAAAATATGATGCGGGATGGCGTGTGCGCGCGCCGATTTTGATGTCGAGCACTGCGGTTTTGCCGCCCAGCCCCATTGGTCCGATGCCGAGCGCATTGGCTTTAGCAAGCAGCTCTTCTTCGAGTGCTGCCAATTGCGGATCGGCACTGCGCTGACCAATCGGACGCAACAGCTGTAATTTCGCTTCCTCACAGCCACCTGCGCGATCGCCACCGATAGCGACGCCGATTACGCCAGGCGCACACCCAAGCCCTTGCGCTTGATAGACTGCATCCAATACGCATTTTCTGACGCCATCCAAATCTCGCGCTGCGTGCAATGTCGCATCCGGCAATGTGTATTGGCGGCCGACATTTTCCGAACCGCCGCCCTTGAGCAGTACAGTGACGCGAATCTCTGAATTTTCGGCGACACAGCTGTCAATCCAATGAAAAGTCGGATTGACATAGCCGAGATTATTGCCAGTGTTATGACCGCTCACACTCTCGACGCAATTCTGCCGCAGTAATCCGCGGTCCGTTGCCTCGACCACTGCGCGTTCGGCGTCAATGCAAAAGCGCCTGCGGGGAAAATTCTCCGGCGCTTCGATAAAAAAGTGGATGACGCCGGTGTCCTGGCACATTGGCAGATGGCGTGTGCGCGCCAATTCAATATTTTCCAGAATTGTCGCCATCACCGCAAGCCCAGTCGTGCCTAATTCCTCGCGATTGGCTGCTTCACGCAATGCCGCTTCCACATCCTCCGGCAATTGTGTCGATGCTTTGCAAATCAAATCCAATAGCGGCTGGTAAAAATCTTGCATGAGTGTGCCCAATAATGTTAATGGAATTGGTGTGATGCGTATTGCGGATAATGTAACGTGAATCCGGTAAGTTGATGCATTTGCGGCATAACCTCGTCGCATTTTCGGGTCATTCGCTAAAATTTGGCGGTTCCTGCGCTGCTGTTTCAAACGCTGCAGAATGAGCATTACATTAACGGCAGTTGCAAAATCATGATTCATGTGATATGCAGTATTTAGAAAATCACCGCTTATGTAGCGTATATATGATGATGACACAGCAAAGAGGAAAAAAATCGGAGTTTGTTGTGTTGCTGATGTGCTTATTGGCAACAGTGCTGTGTGGATGCCGGACGACTGCGGGACAACTAGCGCGTTTTGAACAACAGCTCGTGACTGGCAACTATGCAACCGCTGCGTCGGAGAGCGCGAAACTGGCGCAGAAAAATGGCGATCATCAGCTGATGTGGCAGTTGAATGCGGCTCATGCGAATGCACTCGCAGGAAAACGCGATGCCGCACTTGATTTCGCGGACGCCGCAGAAGCGAAGACGATAAAACATGATTCTGCCAGTGGCTTTTCACAAAGTAGCGCGACTGTCGGCGCAGTGCTGACGAACGACATGGCAGTCGCGTATTGCGCGAGCGGTCCAGAAGTTGTTTACAATGGCATTTTGAAAGCGACGCAGTATTTGCAGCATGGCGATACGAATGCGTGCCAAGCGGAGTTAAACCGGACAATCGAGTGGCAGAAGGAATACAATCACCGCCGCGGTAAATACATCGATGCGATGATGGAAGAGATTCGCAAAGAGCAGGGCGAGCAGGGACGCAAACTGAATAGCTCAATCGTCCAAGCGATGAAGGATAATAAGGATTTCAGCGGCAAATATCCTGCGTCGTCTTTCTCGCCGTCAATTGAGATGATCGCCGCAGCGGATTACATGAATAGCTACTTGCTGCATCTGGATGGCGTGTTCCGATGGCTCAATGGCTTGCCGGGATTAGGGCGCAACTCGCTCAAAACCGCACTGGAGCTTGCGCCGAATAATGCCGCTGTCGCACAGGATTTTGCAGAATGCGATCAGGGATTCTTTGCACGGACGCGCCCCGAAGGGCAAGTATGGGTGTGGATTGAAAGTGGGCTGTGCCCCGCGCGTGCGGAGATGACCGCGCCGATT
>CAVGNO010000142.1:4635-5356 GCA_963630475.1 Blautia faecis
CGATTCTTGTCCCCGTGCCAATGCCGCGCGGTGGAGGCGATCTGATTGGCGCGACAATCGCGATGCCTCACTTGGTATTGCGCGCTCCCGGCGCGGTCAATTGCAGTGTCGAGGGCACGCAAGCACAGCTACTGCTGGATTTTGACCGGTTAGTGCAGCGTGATTTTGAAATTTGGCTTAAAGGCGCAATTGCGCGTGAAGTCGCACGCGTCAGCATTCGCATCGGCACGCAAGTCGGGCTACTGATTGCGGAAAACAATACCGACGACCCGAATGAGCGCATGGCGTTGCAGATGGCGCGTTTAGGCATGATGGTTTACTCCGTAAGCAGCTCGGCTGCGGATATCCGGTCGGTGACGGCATTGCCCAAGCAAGTGCTTGCAGTGCGTGTCGCGCGCCCCGCAAATGGACAGCTCCGCATCGCATTGGACAGCGAGAAGCTGAATGTCGTTTTGCCGGAAAGCTCTTCAGGGAATACATTAGTGTTTGTCCGAAAAATCAGTCCGATGGCGCCTGCGGTGGTACATGCCGTTTCCGTTGGAAGCCCGTAAAAATAGTTCTCATCTCAAATCACAGAATCAAGACAATGAAGAATCTGATCAAAGTTTTTCTGATGTGTGTCGTTGCGTCGCTCTTATGCAGCTGCATGTATAAGACCACAATGATTGATGCTAACAACGATGTCGCGCGCCCCGTCGCGGGCTTTGATTATCGTGACATC
>CAVGNO010000143.1:0-5309 GCA_963630475.1 Blautia faecis
CTGCAGCGGATGCCGAACGCCTCGAGACTACTTACTTCGCCAAGATGGTCTTCAAGTGGAAATAACCACACGAAGACGCAAAATTAAGGAGCATCAACCATGCATGTTTTCGTTGCCGGCGGCGCCGGATATATCGGCAGCTGCACTACTGAATATCTTCTAGATCACGGTCATCAAGTGACGGTGTTTGACGCATTGCTCAATGGTCATCGCGCCGCAGTCGATCCGCGTGCAAAATTTGTCTACGGCAATTTAGCGGATTACGAGACGCTGAACAACGCGATTCGCGAAGCGAAGCCGGATGGCATCATCCATTTTGCGGCATTCATCGAAGTCGGCGAATCCATGAAGGATCCGATCAAGTACTTCCGCAACAACACTGCGAATGCGATCAACCTCTGCGAAGCCGCATCCGTCAATGGTGTCCGCAAAGTAGTCTTTTCATCGACGGCCGCGACATACGGCATGCCCAAGCAGGTACCGATTCGCGAGGACGAAGAGAAGAATCCGATCAATCCCTACGGCGAATCGAAGCTGATGTTTGAGAAAGTACTCAAGTGGCAGCATGAGCTCAAAGGGCTCCAGTACACCGCATTGCGCTACTTCAATGCCGCGGGCGCGACGCAAATCCATGGCGAAGACCACCATCCGGAAACGCACCTCATTCCGCTGATCATGCAAGCCGCGACTGGCGAACGCAAGCAGATCTACATCTTCGGCGATGACTACGATACTCCGGACGGCACTTGCATCCGCGACTACATCCATGTGCTCGACTTAGCGCAAGCGCACTTGCTCGCGCTGGAATCCGATTTCTGCGGCAGCCTCAACCTCGGCACTGGCGATGGCAATTCTGTGCGGCAAGTCATCGACACAGTCCGCCGCGTCTGCGGCCACGACTTCCCGGTTGAAGTCGCGCCGCGCCGTCCTGGCGATCCCGCGCGTCTAATTGCCGATTCGACGGCTGCGCGCAGCATCCTGGGCTGGAAGCCGCAATACGAAAGCCTCGATGCAATTGTCGAGTCCGCATGGGCTTGGAAGATGGCGCATCCGAAGGGCTATAACGACCGCGACTAATTTTATATGAAGCGATTACTGCCATGGCTGATACGTCTGCTGTTCATACTGCTGGCAGCAGGACTGCTGTATTGGACATGGCGTAATACTGACGCAGATGTCGGCAATGCACTGCGCAATTGTGCGGTGCCGACGATGCTTGCGGCGCTGTTGCTCTACGGTGTCGCGCAACTCCTCGGCGCTTGGCGCTGGAAGACATTGCTCGAAGTGCAAGGGCTGCATTTTTCGCTGTGGACAGCGCTCAAGCTGACGCTAGTCGGCAATTTCTTCAGCTTGATCATCCCCGGGTCAGTCACAGGCGACTTAATCAAGATTGCGTGCGCGACGCGGAAGTATCCGGGTTGCAGTCCGCAGCTAGTGCTGGTCGATATGATTGACCGCGTCATCGGCCTCTCCGGAATCTTCTTTGCGGCTGCGCTGGCGACAATCTGTTGCATTGGTCAGATTCTCCCGATGTTGCGCGAGCAAGATGCGTGGATGCTAGCGCTATGCATTGGCGCAATCAACGCCGGATGCATCGGCACTATCCTGCTCTACATCATCTTCCACACCAAGCCGCATTGGGAACGCTGGCGATGGTTGCAGTCGCTGATTAAATTTGTGGAAGCGCATCTACCCAAAGCACTGACTGCGCTTTGCATCAAGATGCATGACGGCATGGAGCTCTACCGTGCGCATCGTGCGGCCCTACTGCGCGCATTGCTCATCTCAATCGTCATTCACTTGACCGTCTCTGGCACAATCTTCTGCATTGGGCGATCACTGGGCGAGAGTGGCATGACGCCATCGCAATATGCGCTCACGACTCAACTTTCCAATGTCACGGGGCTCCTGCCGATTGCGCCGGGGGGCATTGGCTTGCGTGATGCGGTTTCGGCCAAACTGCTGCAATTTTTCCATGCATCGCCAGCGCAAGTCTGCGGCGACATCCCGCTCATCAACTCGCTAGTCATCATTTTCTGGGGGCTCACCGGCGCATTGGCATACGCGCTGACGCCTGCGATGAGCCGCTCAAAACAATAATTTTTCTTCTCAAAATTCAAGCGAAAATATCATGAAACACACTGCGATTCGCGCGGCACTGGACAGCCGCGATTTTGGCAGCAGCCTCACGGTCTGCGGATGGGTGAAGACCCGCCGTGATTCGAAGGGCGGCTTTTCATTTATTGAACTCAATGATGGTTCTTGCTTCAAGAATCTGCAGGTGGTTGCACCCAATTCGCTCAACAATTATGAGAATGACGTCCTGAAACTTTATCCGGGCGCAGCCATCACGGTCAGCGGCAAATTAGTCGAGAGCCCGGCGGCCGGCCAAGCGGTTGAGTTGCATGCCGAAAGCCTCGAAGTCTTCGGCAAATGCGATCCGCTGGCTTATCCGCTCGGTAAGAGCCGCATCTCCTTCGAGCGTCTGCGTGAAGTCGCGCACTTGCGTCCGCGCACAAACTCCTTCGGTTGCGTTGCGCGAATCCGCAACTGCCTCGCGATGGCGACACACAAGTTCTTCCAAAGCCGCGGATTCTACTATTTCAATGCGCCTATTCTGACTGCAAGCGACTGCGAAGGCGCAGGCGAGATGTTCCAAGTCACGACACTGGATTTCAATAATCTCCCGAAGGACAGCGAGACTGGCAAAGTCGATTTCAGCCGCGACTTCTTCGGCAAACCCGTCAATCTCACGGTCTCCGGGCAGCTCGAAGCGGAGACTCACGCATGTGCACTGGGCAATGTCTACACATTCGGGCCGACATTTCGAGCAGAGCGTTCCAATACGACGCGCCACCTCTCCGAATTCTGGATGATTGAGCCTGAGATGGCGTTTGCCGACCTCAATGACGACGCAGATATCGCCGAGGATTACTTGCGCGCGCTCTTCACTGCAGTCGTCACTGAATGCCAGGATGACCTCAAATTCTGTGATCAACGCATTGAGAAGGGCTTACTGGAGCGCCTCACGCGCCTCTCGACAGCGAAATTCGCCCGCATCAAGTATACCGAAGCAATCGCGTTGCTTGAGAAAAACAACGACAATTTTGAATTCAAAGCGGCGTGGGGCGAGGATTTGCAGAGCGAGCACGAGCGCTATCTGGCGGAAAAAATCTTCAATGGCCCGGTGATTGTGATGAATTACCCCAAGGAAATCAAAGCGTTCTACATGCGCGAAAATGACGATGGCAAAACCGTCGCCGCAATGGATGTCCTCTTGCCGGAAGTCGGTGAAATCATCGGCGGTAGCCAGCGCGAAGAGCGCTTGGATGTCCTCGAACGCAAGATTACTGCGATGGGCATGCCGCTGGAAAATTATTGGTGGTACTTGGATCTGCGCCGCTTCGGCAGTGTCCCGCACTCCGGTTTCGGCCTCGGCTTCGAGCGCATGGTGCGCTTCTGCACCGGCATGGCCAATATCCGCGATGTCATTCCATTCCCACGCGCACCTCGCGAAGTCGAATTTTAACGGAATTCAACGGGAGTTTCATTCAAATGCATCTTCCAACTGACATCAATCCCGACGCAATTCTGTCGCGTGCACGCGAAGTCTTTGACACTGAAATCGAGGGCGTTGCAAAAGTGCGCGACGCGCTGGGCCAGGAGTTCATCGAGCTTGTGCGGCTATGCTTGGAGACATTCCGGCGTGGCGGGAAGCTTGTGCTCACCGGCATTGGCAAAAGCGGCCATATCTCGCGCAAGATTGCGGCGACACTGGCATCGACGGGCGCGCGTTCGGTGTTCATGCATCCGGTGGAAGCGATGCATGGCGATTTAGGCGTCGTCTCACCACTCGATACTGTTCTTGCGGTCAGCTACTCGGGTTCGACGGATGAGCTGCTCCGCGTGATTCCCGCGATGAAACGCATGGGCGTGCCAATTGTCGCAATCACTGGCGTCGCAAATTCAAAACTCGCGGAGTACTCGGATCTCACAGTTCCGATGACGATCAACCGCGAAGCATGCCCGTTCAACCTCGCGCCGACGACTTCGACGACTGCGCTTGCCGCGCTGGGCGATGCACTCGCGATGGTGCTTTTGGATTGCCAGCATTTCAATCTTGATGACTATGCGCTCAATCATCCTGCAGGCGCAATCGGCCGCACAATCACATTGACAGTCAAGGATTTCATGCGCACTGGCGAGCATGCCGCGACTGTCAATCCCGGTTGCACAGTCCGCGAAGCGCTTCTAGCGATGACACGGTCGCGTTCCGGCGCAGTCGCAATTGTCGATGCCGACAATCTCCTGCTTGGCATCTTCACGGACGGCGATTTCCGCCGCGCGATCACTGCGAATGACAACGCATTGCAAGCGAAGATTGAGACAGTGATGACGCCGCATCCGATCGCTATCAACCAGAACAAGCTCGCAGTCGAGATTCTCAAGATTATCGAGCATCGCAAGATTGACGATGTTGTTGCGGTTGATGACACTGGGCATTTTGCCGGCATGGTAGACATCCAGGATTTGCCCAAATTCAAAGTGATGTAACTGCTGAATTCCGTCCCGCATCTGCGGGAGTCTCAAGGAAAAGACGTATTATCTTATGGCTTCGCTTCCATTGAAGAGCTGGTTGCCGGTATTGGGCATTGCGTTTGGCGTATTCGGGTCGAACACGTCGGAGTTCATGCCGATGGGGTTGCTTACTATTATCTCGGATGATATGGGCATCTCGCAAGCGCAAGTCGGCGCTGTCATCTCCTGCTATGCGTGGTTTGTCGCAGTAGCGTCGCTTCCGCTGATGCTTGCGGCATGCAAGATGGAGATGCGGCGGTTGTTGCTGGGCGTGATAGCGTTTTTCGCCGTCGGGCAATTCCTTACTGCAGCGGCGACCGGCTTTTACAGCTTGCTTTTTGCGCGATTATGTGTCGCGAGCTGTCACGCATTGATCTGGTCGATTGCGACGCCGATCAGCTCGCAGATTGTGCCAGAAGAGCACCGTTCGCGCGCAGTGTGCATTGTCATCACCGGCGCATCGCTTGCGGCAGTAGTCGGTCAGCCGCTTGGCCGCGCGTTGGCACTCATGATTGGGTGGCGCGCATCATTTTTTTCCATCGGCGTCATCTTCATTGCGATATTTGCGACGCTGTATTTCATTATGCCGCAGATGCGCGGCAAGGAAGCGGTGTTTTCCTATTCGGATCTACCGAAGCTTGCGCGCAACTATCGTCTGCTGACCATCTATCCGCTTACGGTAATTTTTGCGACCGGATACTTCATTACATTCAGCTTCATCGAGCCATTCC
>CAVGNO010000144.1:0-5302 GCA_963630475.1 Blautia faecis
GCGCTACGCAGGAACGCGATGTATTTGCGGTTAATATATTACGTCGGATTGCGACGTCGTCGGCTCTCTCTCCGCGGCTAAATCGGCGATTCTGGCTTTACAGTGGGATTCATCAGTGCGCTAGCGTGGCAGATTGCCAACGCGAATGCGTCAGTGGAGTCGTTCGCAAGGTTGCTTACACGGATATTGAGGATATTGGAGACCATCGCGGCGACTTGCTCTTTCGCTGCATTGCCTTTGCCGGTAACGCATTGCTTTGCGCGGCGTGGCGCGTACTCATAGACATTCAATCCGGCGGTGGCCAGCACGCTTAACACTGCACCACGAGCAGTGCCGAGGATGATTGCAGTGCGTGCATTTTCGCAATAGAATCCGCCCTCGATAGTCGCTTCATCGGGCTTATATATTTCAAGCAATTCTCTGATCGACTGGCTCAAATGCCGCATGCATGCAGTCAGTGAGTCGTGCGGACTATTGATGATGACGCCGCAATCGACTGCACGCATTGTATGTCCTGCGACATCGATGACCGCCCAGCCGGTCTTGCGCAACGCAGTATCAATTCCTAGAATCCGCATCTGCAGATTTTTTCTTGCGACGGCATTTGATGCGGTATTGCCGTCTTTTGCGCGCAGCTCCTTTATATCGATTGCCTGCCAAGCATTGTCATTGGCTTTGCCGGCAGGCAATTTTTCGCCACGCGCACGCGCTTCCGATGCGGCCAGAAGCGCGGCTAATTTCCCATCATTCTTTATCTTCAAAACGATAATTACAAACTACGCACAATCGTTATTTACGTAATGACGCCAATTTCTTATTGAGTTCTTCGCGTTTGCGTGCTTCCTCGGCTGCTTTTTCAGCATCGGATGCCGCAGTAGCCGCATCTTGCTTTGCAGACGCTGTGTCGTCGGCTTTGAGCTCTTGCAATTGCTCCAGCTGACGCGCTTTAGCTGCTTCGTTGGCTTCCTTGAGCTTCGCTTCGGCAGCGGCAACTGCGGCTTTCGCTTTCTCTTCTTCAGGACGGCGCCGCAATGCATCCAGAATTGCTTGGCTGCTGTCAGTGCCTTGACCTTGCAGATACTCCGGAATCTCACCGTTGGATTGCGCACCCGCAGTCGCGACATTTTGTTCGGACGCTTTACGCACGACATCGAGGAAGTAGTCTTCCAGGTTGCGGTCCGGATTATCGATTTTCACCGCATCGATGTCATTCAGCCCATGCGCTTTGAGGAAATTGCGCAATTCATTGATTGTCTCGGGCGAGAGCCGTGGCGTAATAATCTGGGTCTTGTCCGATTCGCAGAGAATTTCGCTCAACGCGCCCTGCGCGCGGATTTGTCCGCCAAACAGCACGGTCACGCTATTGCAGACATCCTGGACATCTGCAAGCAAGTGGCTGCAGAGGATAATCGTTTTGCCGCGGGATGCCAGTAAGCGGATTACGTCCTTGACTTCACGGCATCCGATCGGATCCAATCCGCTAGTCGGCTCATCAAGAATTACCAGGTCCGGGTCATTGACTAGCGCTTGGGCCAGACCGATACGCCGAGCCATACCCTTGGAAAATTCGCCGACTGGTCGGTCGAATGCATGTGAGAGTCCGACCATCTCCAGCAGCTGTGTTGCGCGGATCTTGCGCTGTTCTGCGCTCAATCCAAACAACGCGCCATAGAAATCCAGTGTCTCATAAGCAGTCAGATACTTATAGAGGAATGTCTCTTCCGGCAAGTATCCAATCCGGCTCTTCATATCGACATTCTGCGGATCCTGACCAAAGACCTCCAGCTTGCCGCGTGTCGGATAAAGCAAGCCGAGAATCATCTTGATCGTCGTACTCTTGCCCGAGCCATTCGGCCCCAGCAAGCCAAATACTTCGCCTTGACGAATCTTGAAGTCAATGCCATTTACAGCACGCGCTTTCGGACGCCCCCAAAAGTCCTTGAATACTTTGGTGAGTCCGGCTGCCTCGACGACAATATTGCTGTTATTATCTGTATCTGCCATAATTTGTATTTGTAAGTGTTCCCCTGAATCCGTGAAGTTGATTCGGTTACGATATTTCCTGCGTCTCGCCGGAACGGACGAGGCGTGCGCTGTTGAAGATGACCAGCAAGCTGGAAATTGTGTGGATTAATGCAGCACCGACCGGCCCAAGGCTGCCGCCAATCGCCATGTAGACGCCGACCGTGATGAAACTCAATCCGATAGCCAGATTCTGATTCATCAGCACACGTGTCTTGCGCGCCAGGCCGATGAAGAATGGAATGCGCCGCAAGTCGTTGTTCATCAATGCGACTGATGCAGATTGCACCGCGATGTCCGAACCGAATGCACCCATCGCCATGCCGATATCACCGGCAGCAAGAGCAGGCGCGTCATTTACACCGTCACCGACAACCGCGACAATTGCGCCACTCTTCTTGAGGCTGCTGACGACTGCCGCTTTTTCTTCCGGCAAGCATCCCGCGTAGACTTCAGTGATGCCAATCTTTTTTGCGACGACATCCGCGACTTTGCGGTTATCGCCGGTCACCATGCAGCAGTGCTCGACGCCCATTTCGCGCAATTCGCGCACCGCTTCACTGCTGACAGGGCGAATTGCATCATGCAGGCCAATCCAGCCCAGCGCTTTGCCGTCAGCTGCAACGCATACGACGGACATCCCTTCGCTTTCTGCGCTCTCGCGATTGTGTTCCAGCGCGGTTACATCGACGCCTTCCTCTGCAAGCCAAGCTTGACGGCCAACCAAGCAAGTCTTTCCATCGACTGTCGCGCGCACGCCTTTACCCGCGATTTCTTCGTAATTCTCGGGAATTATCATCTCGATGCCGACTTTCTTTGCCAGCTTCTTGATCGCTTCGGCAGTCGGGTGGTTGGAGTGGTGTTCAACTGACACTGCGATTTGCACTAGCTGTGCCAGATCATCTTCATTGACCGGCTCTAGCCGCGCGACTTCAAGATTACCTTCAGTCAGTGTACCAGTCTTATCGAAGATGATTGCTTTGATGCGTGCAACAAGCTCAATATGCGAGACATCCTTGATGAGGATGCCAAGACGCGATGCTGCGGAAATTGCTGCGATGACCGCAGATGGATGCGCTAATACCAGTGCCGCCGGCACCGCCATTACCAATACCGAGATGACGCGATTCATATCCTTCGTGATAAACCAAGTCACACCCGCAATCATCAAAATCACCGGCGTGTAGTAGCCGATGTATTGATCGATCATCCGCTGAATCGGCATCTTCGACTGCTCTGCATCCGCGATCAAATTCCGCACTTTGCCCAGCGTCGTATCTGTACCACGGCGCGTGACTTCAAAATCGACCAAGCCGGTCAAGTTCAGCGTACCCGCATACACTTCATCGCCTTCATGCTTATCTGTCGGTAAAGACTCACCTGTGATTGACGCTTGATTCACTGTCGATGTGCCGCGAAGAATGCGGCCATCAGCAGGGAAGTTTTCGCCAGGGCGCACACGGCAGATGTCCTTGAGCTGCAAATCTTTGATTGCATCGACTTCTTCCTCTTTGCCGTCTTTGCGCACACGTCGCGCAGTACGCGGAGTCATGCGGACAACCGCTTCAATTGCTGCTTCTGCGCCAATTGCAGTGCGCTTTTCTATCGTGATCGAAATCAGCATGAAGAACGCGACTGCGCCGGCGATGCTGTAGTTGTCCTGTGCAAATGCCGCAAGCAACGCCAATGCGACCAGTTCATTCATGCCGACGCGCCCACGGAATAGATCGCGCGCGGCCTCATAGAAGATTGGCAAGGAGAGGATGATTGCGCCAATTAGCGCAGAGAGCCGCATCGCCCACTCGTCAATCGCGCCATCAAAAAACAATCCGGCCAGATAGGAGTTAAGGACTAGTATGCCACCAAATAACGCCAATGCGAGCCGTCCCATATCGGAACGCGTCACTTTCGTGACTTTCGCACGGACTTTGTCTTCATTTACAGTTGGGTCACTCATACTTCGAAAATTAAAGAGCTATTTGGTGGTTGCACCGGGCTGCACTGAAGCCGGCTGAGCATTCTGCACTGCTTCGGCCGCAGTATTAGTACGCGGCTTGTCCGGAATTTCATTGATTTGCAAGCGCAGCTGCTGACGGCCCTCATCGCCGGTATGGCCATGGACCACGTACTTGCTAGGAACACGCGCAAGCAGATCGCGCACTGCATCGAGATAGAGCACTGTGAGCGTACTTTGCGGATTGCGGCGGTACTCCTCGCGGATTAATTCGAACTTTTCCTTCTCGGCCTGGAGCCGGCTGATCATAATTTCAACCGACGCATTGGCTTCACCGATGACACGCTCGTAATTGGCATTCGCTTGCGAGAGCATGCTGTTAGCGGATGTCTCGGCATTCTGGATTGCAGTCTGCTTATTACGCTCACTGGCATTGACTTGATTGAATGCCTGCAATGCCGCGGTCGGCGGCTGGGGCTGGCCGACGAGATTTACCGTCTGAATCTCAATGCCCAAGCCAATGCGGTCAATCAACTGCCCAAGGCGGCGGCGTACGCAGTCTTCGATGCGTTCGGTAATAATTTCGCCTGATGGCGTTTTTGCCGTGCGGCTGGCTTTGATCAAGTCCTCCGTCGTCCAATTCGCAGTCTCGGTCAGAACTGCATCGGAAAGCAGGTTGCGGATGACTGCTTCGTGGCCGCGAATGCGTTTCTCGTCACTGTCGTGTGTCGCAGTCAGCGCATGACTGCCGCCGCCCATCACATCATTGTCATCAAAGAAGTGCAAATAGAATTTTGCCGCATCATCGACTTTATACGAGACGACCCATTCGGCATGGAAGATATGCATATCACCATTGACCAGATAGCCATCGACGCCATTGCGTAATTCGCGGTTAATTGCGCCGGCAGGTCCTCCGGTTGGTGACACCCATGCTTTGAATGTATTCTGGGTTGAGATGGATACTGATTTGTTTGCGGGGACTGTGATTACTTCGTCCACTGGATATGGATACGACCAGTACCACTTTCCGCTTTGTAAAATCGGCGATGTGCCGTTTTCGCTGACGCGCTGCTGAAGCACACCGAAGCGCAGAAGCATCGCTTCATTTTGTTCATCAACGCGGAAGATGCCGCTGAAGATGAAGTAGTAGACGAATACTGCAATTATCAAAGTCAGGAAGCAAAAGAACAGCATCCGGAGCATCCGGGTCAAGCTCGCCATGCCGGATGGCTGATTGTGCTCCTGCTGGTGCTGTACTCCTTCCTGTGGAGTCAAATTTTTCTCTTCACTCATTGCTGCTCTCCTATGAGATTATGCCTACTC
>CAVGNO010000145.1:0-3975 GCA_963630475.1 Blautia faecis
GGATACGCGCAAGATCTTCGATGCGTCTCCGGTTGGCCGCAGGGTATTTGTCTATTTTCATGGCATCGATGTCTCCAAGGCATTCACTTTACCGGAAGGCCAGATTGCGCGCGATCGCACGGACCGCATCAGTGTTGAGCTCAAGAGTTCCGAGCCGTCTTCAGCGTCGCTTTTATACGAGGGCAATACGCAGGATGGCAAGCATTACTGGAAAGCAAAGGATGTCGCGCTCACCGGCGACTGGCAGACCATCTTCTTTGACAACGTCCTGCCGGATAATATCAAATCGATCTCGATCCGCTTGGATTTGCGCAAGCCGGTAGAAGTGCAGATTCGCAAAGCGGATTTCCAGGTTGTCGAAATCAAGGAAGAAGAAGTCAAGCTGGATCCGAAGAAAAATCACATCATCAATGGTGGTGCGGAACTGGGCTGGAATCACATTCAATACTACCCGCTGGCGAATCTGCGCAACGCCGAGACAGGTGAAGTCGTCTTCTGGAACAAAGTCGTGCCGACAGGCGAAGTCAAGCTTTCGTTGGACAGCAACGAGAAGTATTCCGGGAAGTATTCCTTCCGCATGGATGTGCCGCAAGGCAAAAATCTCAACCGCGGCGTGAATTTCAACCATGTGCCATATATCCCGGGCAAGCCGTGCTCGCTGTCATTCTATGCAAAAGCCGACCACGTTACCAGCGTCCAATGCGGATTCTTCTTGGCAAGCGGCATCGCTCTAGTAAAGGATCTGGCAGTCGGTACCGAATGGAAACGCTATGAATTCTATATCCCGTCCTGGGGTGAAAAAGTAAAAGGCGCGCTGATTATCGGCGACATCGTCAATGGCTATGCGCGCCGGACGCGGCTTGCGCAACCGTATGTCTGGTCAAATGAAGCCGGGACGGTCTGGCTCGACAATGTCTCCTATTCGCTGGGCGGCCATGCCGAATATCATGAAGAAAACGCAGTCGCAATCAGCCATGCCCTCGACAAAGCAACTACTTACTACTATACCGGCGAAGTGCCGAATGTGACGCTGACGCTGAACAACCTCTCAAAGAGCGATCAGAATGGCCAGCTTTCCTACAGCATCCTCGATGTCTTCGGCCACGAAGTCGCAAGCAAGTCCCTGGATGCGCTGCAATTGCCAGCAGACGGCACTGTGACGCGCGAAATTGCTCTCGAATTGCCGGATGCATTGCGCGGACCGATCAATGTCGTCTTCAGATATACTGTCGGCAAGCAGGAATACAAGAGTGTCGCGTACATGGGTGTGATTGACAAGCCCGGTCCGCTCAATTTCCGCTTTGGTCTGGAGTTCCCCAGCGAAAATAATGTCGCGATGTGCATTCCGTACTTGAAGGATTTCCGCATTGGGAGCATCCGTGTCGGCAATGCATCTGGCTGGATAGTGAACTCGTTGCGCAATGCGAAATTCCTCAAAGCGGCCGGTTTCGATGTGATGATCAATATCTCCTGGCCTGCCAAAGCGGTCAATGACGAAGCGCTGTGGCAGAGCCACTTGGCGAAAGTCGATGCAGAGCTGGCAAAAAATGGCCAGTATGTGGATATTATCGAAACGCAAAACGAGCCGAATATCACGAGTGGCTGGACCGTTGATACGGACATCCGCCAGATACAGGATTTGTACAGCTTGATTCGCAAGCACAACCTCAAAGCAAGATATGCCGGGCCGGTTGCGAATTGCACTGACTTTACGTGGATTTCCAGCATCCTAAATTCACCTGCAGGCAAGCTGCTGGACATCGTCACTGACCACCCGTATCGCCAGCTTCCGGAGCTGCCGGATTATGCAGGTGACGTTACGTCAATGCGCAAACTCATCGACCAAGTGAATCCGAAGCTCGATTATTATGCGACGGAAGCCGGCACGACCAATCCCAGTTCGCTTGCGACTGGCTATATCGACACGTATTGCCGTAATTCGGCATCACGCGACGCACGCGTCATCATCTATGGCCTCTCCGCAGGACTGGGAAGATACTACCGTTTCTCAATTGACATGGTTCCGCAGGGCTCCGCATGGGCATCGACTTACGCGGGTTCGCCGGCAAATAATGGCGTCGTCGCACCGAATATCTCGCTGTATGCAATGCGCAGTGCAATCGACCGCATTGGCGATGCCGCTCCCGCTGGCCGCGTCAAGCTCGGTGCGGATTACCGCTGCGTCCTCTTTGACCACGGAGATCACCGCACTGCAGTCTTGTGGAAGTGGCAGGGTGAGCCGACGCGCTTGCATTTCGCTGCTGGCGATGCGGGCAAAGTGACTGCATACGACTTTGTCGGCACACGCATGAATACCGTTGCGGATCTGGAAGTGAGCGAAGCGCCCGTCTATATGGACTCCAATCTCTCCGCAGATGAGCTCTCCGCGCTTTTGACGCGCGTCAGCTTCTCCGGCGAAAATGCGATCACGATGGAGCTGAATACCGCAGTGCGTTCCGAGAAGAGCTTCGCAGTGCAGATCAAGAACCGTACTGGCAAAGCGCTGGAAAATGTCAAAGTCGCAGTCACGCCGGCTAATGTCATCACTGGCGAAGCCGAGACGACAGTTGCGCAGATTGCACCGGAAGGCACCGCATCCATCGAATTCGAGTTGGCGAAGAAAATCTCCGCTGAACCGCAGAAGCTGACGGTTAAAGCGCAATGCGCAAGCGACAAAGCGCCAATCGTCCATGACGCTAATCTGCAAGCAATCGTCGTGCCGCGCACTGCGAAAGCATTGAAGATTGACGGCGATTTGTCAGACTGGCCGGCAAATACCACTGCCGCAGTGCTGGACATTAACGACACCGACCGTAATCCGGCAGATTTTGTCGAATCGGCCTGGACAGACGCATACCGCAAGATTCGTGCAAATCTGCAATATGCATGGGATAACAACTATCTCTACACTGCAGTAACGGTCTACAAGCCGGATTTCTTCACCGTGCCGGATACTAAAAGCGCCAGCTTTGCGTGGAAATTCGACAGCATCCAGATCAACTACGACACATTGAGCAATGCGCCGAAGGGCCTCACTGGACTTGCGGATGACGACTTTGAATACACGCTTGCACTCACGAGCGAGAAAAAGCCGGTCGTCTACCGCCGCTGGGCATCATCCGCGCTGTACGACTCGCTGCAGAAGAACAGCGGCGTTGTCGATCCGCAGGAAGTGAAGCTGGCAGTCCGCAAATACGACGACCGCATTGTCTACGAGATTGCATTCGCGCGCCGTTCGGTCAGCCCGTTCCGCCTGCTGCCCTACTCCACGATGCGCACTAGCTTAGTGGTCAATGTCAATGATGGCAAGCAGCGCATCGGCTGGTTGCAGCTCACGCCGGGTCTAGCGCAGATTCCCAAGCGCCCGGATCAGTGGATGGATCTGGTCCTCCTGCCGTAGTTGCTCATCTCAATTCGGCGTAGATTCTCGCTATGTCTTGAATCTACGCCATGATATACAGTATCTGATTTGTACATGAATCAGGTACTTTTTTCTTTGAAAAATACAATAAAATCATGAATACGTATCCGCTTTATCTGGAACGCCGAATCATCAATCTCGATGGCTGCTGGCAATTCCGTTTCCTCGAAAAGACTTGGCTTGAGGATGCTGACGAAAATCATTTTGAGCCCAATGACCGGATGTGCGTGCCCGGCGCATTTGACGCGATGCCGGATTACCGTTGCAAGCGCGGCACTGCACTCTATCGCCGCGAATTCATCGTCCCACAGGACGCGCCGCGCGGACTGCTTAAACTCGGCGCGATTGGCTTGCGCGCACGCATCTGCATCGATGGGCGTCAAATCGGCTTCAGCGAAATGCCGTATACTGACATGGAATTTGAGACAGGCGCGCTGAAAGCCGGTCGCCACGTCATCACAGCGGCAGTCGATAACAACTTCGATATGCAGAATACGCCATTTGATGAGAAACGCCGCATGAAGCTCTTCCTGCCATATTACGACTTCTATGCA
>CAVGNO010000145.1:3985-5298 GCA_963630475.1 Blautia faecis
GCGTCTCATTGCAGCTGCTACCGGCGACGCCAGTCTTTGACCGCGTCCAAGTCCGCACGCTGGACATCACGGCTGGCAAAGTCGCGTTACGCGTCCTCTTCTCCGGCGACAACGCGAGAGCGCGCCATCAAGTGCGCTATCGTTTCGACACTGAAGCGCAGTGGCATGACGCCAAAGTCACACACGGCGAATCGATCGAATGCACAGTGCCGAATTTCAAACTCTGGACGCCATCGACACCGAATCTGCATACTGTCGAAATGCGCATGGAAAGCGACAGCATCGTCGAGCGCTTCGGCATCCGTACAATCGCCGCCGGAAAGAAGCAGATTCTGCTCAATGGCGAGCCGATCTACCTCAAGGGCTTCAATCGCCATGAGAGCCATCCGGATTATGGTCCGGTGACGCCCGATGCGCAGTTAGTCACTGATTTGCAGCATCTGCGCGAGTTGCATTGCAACTTCGTCCGCGGCTGTCACTATACGCAGGATCAGCGCTTCCTCGATCTCTGTGATGAATTCGGAATCATGATTTGGGACGAAAGCCTCGGATGGGGAAATTATCCCGAACAGATGGGCAATGACGAATATCAGGAGCTGGTTGAACGCCAGACCCGCATTATGGTGCGCGAGAGCATCAACCACCCATGCGTCATCATCTGGGCATTCCTCAATGAGATGCAGTCGCAATCCGACGAGGGCTGTCATCTGGGCAGACGGCTACTCAAAGCAATTAAAGAAGAAGACAGCTCACGCCTCGTCACATTCGCGTGCAATCATGTCGAAACTGATAACACAGCGAAATACATGGATATCATCTCATACAATATCTATCCCGGATGGATTGGCGAGCATGCAGTCGGCATCGAACCGCCGGACGAAATCCTGCCTTGCCAGCAGAAAGTGATTGCGCGCTTCCGCAGCGAAGCGTCAGCCGATAAGCCGATGATCGTGAGCGAAATGGGCTGCTGCGGACTCTATGGCGAACACGACCGCGCATGCACTCAATGGTCGGAGGAATTCCAAGCGGAGTACTTCAATGCCGTCCTGAATGCCGTCGAAGCCGCGAAAGACGACCTCTGCGGCGTCACACTCTGGCAATTCTGCGATGCAATGACATTTCATCGCATGGGCGCAGACATTCGCTGTAAACCCCTCGGACTCAACCTCGCCGGCGTATACGACAAATACCGCCGCCCGAAACTGGCCGCAAATGTCGTAAAACAGCATTTCGAGAAGAAATAAAACGGAAACGGAGGGGGACGGATTTTAACGGATTGTAACGGATTGTAACGGATTGTAACGGATTGTAAC
>CAVGNO010000146.1:0-367 GCA_963630475.1 Blautia faecis
GCTGAGATCATACCCATCGAACCTGATCCGGCTCATACCGGCGTAGGAAATCGCGATTCTCTTTTCCACTGTGGAAAATAACGATTTCCTGCGTAACACAATGGAAAAGGAAATATGAAAATATCAGATACACCGGCGGGTGGCAATTCATCACCCGTCATCGAAACCACTATCACCAAAGCCATCATCGAGGGCTTTTCAGAGAAGCTGCTGAACCACTTGCAGGTGGATGTCGCTATCGTTGGCGGCGGACCGTCCGCGCTGGTTGCCGCGCGTTACCTTGCCAAAGCGGGGAAGAGCGTCGCTATCTTCGAGCGCAAGCTCGCGCCGGGCGGCGGTACATGGGGCGGCGGAATGCTGTTCAACG
>CAVGNO010000146.1:377-1054 GCA_963630475.1 Blautia faecis
TCGTCGTTCAGGACGAATCGCTTGAAATTCTGGATGACTTCGGAATCAGCCATAAGCCGATCGAATCCGCACCCGGATTCAATACACTGGATTCCGTGGAGATGGCAAGCGGACTGATCTTTGGTGCTGTCCATGCCGGCGCAAAAATCTTCAACTCCGTGAGCGTTGAGGACATCGTCTTCCGCAATAGCCAAGTCGGCGGACTCGTCATCAACTGGACGCCCGTGGAACGGCTCGGAATGCATGTCGATCCGCTGACCGTGATTTCAAAATGTGTGCTTGATGGCACGGGACACCCCAGCGAAATCATGCATCTCGCGGTGGAAAAAGCGCAGATCAAACTCAATACGCCGACCGGCGGCATCCTCGGAGAAAAGCCAATGTGGGTTGATTCCGGCGAAGCATCAACTGTGGAAAATACCCAGGAGTATTATCCCGGACTCTTCGCATGCGGTATGAGCGCCAATAACGTCATGGGCGGATACCGTATGGGACCAATCTTCGGCGGAATGCTGCTCTCCGGCAGAAAAGCAGCTGAACTCATTCTGAAACGATTGGAGAAATGAGATGTTTTCAAGCCTGACGGAACGACTCGAAGCATTCAAGAAAACGGATATTTATCCCGTCATCACTACAGAATTCTGCGGTGGCCGCTCTCCGGAAACGATTGCAAAAGC
>CAVGNO010000146.1:1141-5285 GCA_963630475.1 Blautia faecis
CGTTTTCGGGGATGGGCGGGATCAAGCTGGATTCTCTACAAGTATTGCGATCCTGCGGAGTAAAACACGTCGCCGCAGTTACAGCATTCACACAAGCAGAAAATCCAACCGAAGAAATACAAAAATGGCGCTCAGTTTTTGTTTGATGACGAGTCATGAATGATGTTTTTTGAGTGTTGGGCGCGTCAATGGTGAAATCAGGGGAGGAAAAATCCCCTGATTAACACCTTCCGTGCCAATATTGTTCCCAGCACATAAAGCAGTAACAATCAGAAAGTAGCTATCACAAATTGAACCGCAGTGTTCAATCTGTAAGGAAATAATACGCGTTTAGCCGACTGTTAGGATACTCTCCATCCTCCTCCTTACTCGCTTTTATGCAAAATTTGCATAAAAGGTAAAATTATTTCATGATGGTATTGATTTTTGCAGGATTTTCGCTTATAATATTACTGAAGACGCAAAATCAAGCATTTTGGGGAGTGTAAATATGGCAGTTACGATAAATCATGAGAGCGGCAGTACGAATGTGTTGGCTCAAGTTGCGCATTTAGCGCATGTCTCATCGGGGACAGTGAGTCGCGTTTTCAACAACAGCGCGTTGATTCCGTTGGAGACTCGCATGCGAGTGATGAATGCGTGCCGTCAGCTGGGATTTCGTCCGCGCGTTGGGTTGCGGCGCAAGCAGATTGCAGTAATTACGGAGCCGCCGTATAAATCGGTGCTGGGCGGTTATGTAAGCAGCATGATGCAGTTTATTTCGTACGGCTTATCGATGGAGGAAGCGGCGATTTCGATCATCACGGAGGAGCGTGTAACGAATTTGCAGGATTCGTGGAATGACGGCATCATCGGGATTGCGTGGGAGGAGCAGACAGTTGATATTTTGCGTCAGATGCAGAATTTGCCGATAGTGTGGTTCAGTCGGAATTATGCTGATTACTTCAATGCAATTTATACGGATTGTCGCAAGACTGGCCGCATGGTCGGCGAGTATTTGCGTGACAAGGGTCATCGCAAGATAGCGGTGATACACGATCCGGACTACAGCGGTATAGAGCGTGCGAGTGGCGTTGAGGAGATCCTTGAGGGGCTTCCGGGCGCATCGGTCTTGCGCATTGCGGGTGATTTGCCATTGCATTTAGGTGTCAAGCAGCTTTTGGATCAGGGTTGTACTGCGGTATGGGTCACTGGCGTAGACATGAAAGTGATAGAAGTCAGCTGGTTGATTCAGGAGCTGGCGGGCAAGAGGATCCCCGAGGACATTTCGTTAATTGGTTTTGAGAATCCCGGCATTTCGGAATTTCAGCGGCCGTCTTTGACGACGGTGAGCAGTCCATTGGCGGCGATGGCGGCCAAAGCGGTTGAGATTGTGCTCAACCGGGAGAATTTTGGCGACAATCGTTGTTGCATTGAATTTGAAGAGACTTTAATTGAACGGCAATCAGTTCGCGAACTCAAATAATAGGATTTTGAGCTATGAAAACATTTGCATTTACCAGGCTGTTTGTTGCGCTGTGTGCTGCATTTACGCTTCGCAGTGTCTGTGCGGAGACTCTTCCGTTGTCGCAAGCGCAGCTGAAAGCGAATTATCACGCAACGGCGAAGATGGAAGACAATGGCGCTATCCTCTTGCGCTTCCGTTCACCGGAGTGGAGCGCCGGCGTGAGTGTTTTGCCGCCAGCGGGCAGTGCGCATTGGGATTTCTCGCAAGCAAAATATCTCGCAGTGGATGTCGAGAATCTCTCGACTGATCATCAGATGCGTCTGACGATGCACATTTCCAGCGGCAGCCGCAATCAGAACAAGGATACATCGGGACTCAACCACACCAATAATACGGCAGTCGCGGTGAAGAAATTCCGTTCCTGCAACACTGGTATCGGCTTGAATCCCGGCGAGAAGCGCACGATGAAGATTGAGCTGCCGCATAGCGCAATTTACGGTCATCCCGAAAGCTTTGGGCGTCGCGTACTGGATACTGACGCGATTAACTCGGTCGATTTTGAGATGCAGTGGCCTTTTGAAGCTCCGGCGGACGGATTGGTGAATTGCCGGTTGAGCAATCTGCGTCTGGAAGGCGATGCGCCGCTGGATGCACGCATTCCCGAGGAGCACTATCTGCCATTTGTCGATAAATTTGGACAATACAACCATTCGGAGTGGCCGGAGAAGATTCATTCAGCCGAAGAGTTGCAATCCGTGCATCAGCAGGAAGTGGCATCGCTCAAACCGGCGCCTGCGACATGGGATCGCTTTGGCGGCTGGGCGAATGGTCCGAAGCTGGAAGCAACGGGCGCATTCCGCGTCGAGAAAGTCGATGGTCGCTGGTGGCTGGTGACTCCGGATGGCACACTCTTCTGGTCTACCGGACTGGATGTCGTGCAACGCCATAGCGATCCGAGCAATGTGCGCAGACATCCGACGTGGTATGACGCAAAGCCGGATGGCGATGGATCTGTGCGTTTCACCGAGCGCAATCTGATTATGAAGTATGGCAAGAAGAAGTACGAAGCGGATTTTGACGCAATGCTCTTCAAGCGCTTGCGCTCATGGGGCATCAACACTATCGGCGCGTAGGCGACTGCGTCGATTATGGAGCACTCCGAGACTCCGTATACGCTGACAATTGGACAGCTCCCCAAAGAATTCCCGCGTATGGGCAAGTTCAACTTCTATGATGTCTTCCATCCGGATTTTGAGACGAAGATGAGCAACTATCTGCGCACACGCGCGAACGAATCCGAGCTGGTCAAGAAGTCGCTGACTGATCCGCTTTGCATCGGATACTTCATCGATAATGAGCTGCCCTTCCCGAAACTGGGCAATGGGTTGCTCTCCTCACCTGCGGAGTGCTATACGCGTCAGGAATTCATCCGCCGGATGCAAGCGAAGTATCACGACGATATTGCGGCGCTCAATCAGGCATGGGAGACCAACTTTACCACTTGGGATGAGTTGTCGAAGCTCAATAAGTCTCCGAAGGGCAAGCAGTGGCGCAGCGACTTGGATGCAATGCTGGATGTAATTGTCGAGCGATACTTTGCGGCTTGCAATAAAGCGATTAAGTCCTACGCACCGCATCGCCTCTATCTGGGCTGCCGCTTTGTCGGATTCCGTCAGAGTGATCGCCTCTGGAAGAACGCCGCGAAATACTGCGACATCATCAGTGTCAATGCCTACACCAACAGCATCTATAATGTCCCGGCAAGAAACTTCCGCGACAAGCCGGTGTTGCTGACCGAATTCCATTTTGGCGCATACGACCGCGGGATGCTCAGCGCGAGTCTCGCTCCGGTTTATGACCAGCAGGAGCGCGCGACGAGCTACATCCGGTTAGTGCAGGGCGCGCTTTGCCAGCCCAATCTCGTCGGTGCGCACTACTTCCAATTCCGCGATCAGCCCATTACTGGGCGGTTCGACGGCGAGGGCTACCAGATCGGCTTTGTCGATATCTGTGATACGCCTTATGAGGAAATTACTGCCGCTTCCCGTGAAGTCGGCACTTGGATGTATCAATACCGTAATGAAGGAAAGCTTGTTAATGCAATGAATTCTAAATAAGTCAAAGGAGAATAACCACCCATGAAAACCTCCTGGAAAAATCAGAATTTTACCCTCATTGAGTTACTTGTTGTGATAGCAATTATCGCTATACTGGCCAGTATGTTACTGCCTGCGTTGGCGAAAGCGCGTGCCAAAGCGCGCGATATCAGCTGCATCAACAACCTTAAGCAAATCGGTCTCTACATGGCATTATATGTCGATAACAACAATGATCAATTTCCCAAATACGCAGGAAATGACCTCAGCAACAAAAATTGCTGGAAGCAGGCTTATCGATGGCAGGATGCACTCTACGCAATTTCAGTCGGGAAGACGATGGAAAAATTCGGTCACTGGTATACTGATGGCTTCACCAACGTCGAAATCCATGAACGCGAGAGTAAGCCGCGTGGCGTCTTCGCATGTCCTGCTCAACGGAAATTGATGCCGCTGGATAGAGGTGGGTCATATAATGGCGTCTGCGGGCACTATGCAATCAACGGTTATATCAGCAATTACGAAAATACTGCCGATTGGTATGTCGATCGTGTTGCACTTGTGATTACTAAAGTCAAGGATCCCAGTGGCCGAATGGCAG
>CAVGNO010000147.1:0-376 GCA_963630475.1 Blautia faecis
GTCCTGTCATTGCGGAGTATACCGAGGAACATGGCGGGCCAATTGTGCTGTGTCAAGCGGACAATGAGCTCTTCGGTATCCATACGTGGTTCGGTACACTCGATTATAACCGAGAGACTTATGGATTCGGACTGGAGGATGGCCGCTATACACGGTGGCTAAAAGAAAATTTTGTTTCGATCGATGAACTGAATGACCGCTATGCATTATCTCACCGGAATTGGACGGATTTTGGTCCCGCAGACCGCCCCGGCACCGCAATCGGAAAATTTCTCTGGGATAGAGATTACACCACATTCTATATACATTGCGGAGGAGAGTATTTGAAGCATCTCTTCGATTTCATGGAGAAAAAAGGCGTCCACTGCCATCATTG